>JALONF010000121.1 GCA_025455085.1 Ignavibacteriaceae bacterium | reverse complement strand
CATTTATCAAATTTTCTAAAATCGTTATACTATGGAGCATTAAATATTGTAATTCTTTCGTTACTTCTTGGTCAGGACGGAATGATAGAATCGCGCTATATAATATTTGTATTCTTACTTATAGTTATACCCAGCTTTTATGTTCTTAGAATTGAATTGATGAGATTTCTATTTATAAAATTGAGTACGACCAGCTTTAAACGAAATGTTTTAATCTTGGGCGATGGAAAAGCAGGCAGGATGCTTGCAAGTAAGTTAATGTTTGAAAATCCCATTGGATTAGATATCATTGGTTTTATTGATGATTCGAAGAATGTTGGTGATGAGATAGTCAGCGGTAAAAAAGTTATTGGTCACTTTAATCAAATTAAAGAAATTATTGAGCAAGATAGTATTGACGAGCTAATTATTGCCGAAGATAAAATAGAAGAGGAAGAGTTACTTAGTTTAATTGATAATTGTAAAAAATTTAATGTGAATTTAAAAGTAACATCAGAATTATTCGATGTGGTCGGGGAAAAAATGGCTACCGAGAAATATGTTAATATTCCTGTAATTGATGTTTCTACACATTATAACAACAAACTAACTTACGCTGCAAAACGAGTAATGGATATATTTTTATCAGTTGTTGCTTTAATCTTTATTGCTCCGTTAATGATTTTTATTGCTGCATTGATTAAACTTTCTTCTCCTGGTCCTATATTTTTCAAACAAAAAAGAGTAGGTTTCTACGGTAGGGAATTTGAAATTTACAAGTTTCGTTCGATGAAAGTAATTGAGGGTGAAGACGAAGAAAGAAAACTGCAAATGCTTAAGTTTTTAAAAGATAAATCTGGGAAAATTAAAACTAAAGTTGTTAATGATAGTAGAATCACCTGGATTGGAAAGATTATTAGAAAAACTTCACTTGATGAACTTCCTCAGCTACTGAATGTTATTAAAGGTGATATGAGTCTGGTAGGACCGAGACCTTGTTTACCCTATGAATACGAGCATTATCCTGAATGGCAAAAAAGGAGAGTGAATGTGCTTCCTGGATGTACAGGTGTTTGGCAAGTTTGGGGCAGGAGTACTACTTCATACAAAGATAGCGTTATTCTCGATCTATATTACATTAATAATATGTCACCCTGGTTTGATCTGCAATTACTTTTCCAAACCATTCCTGTATTGATAACGGCTAGGGGAGCCAAGTAAATAAGTCTATCGAATTTATTATATTTTCAAATTTTAATTCTAGAGGTCAATTATGAAAGTAGGGGTCATAGGTCTCGGATACTGGGGACCAAATTTAGTAAGAAATTTCCTTGCACAAAAGGATGTTAAAAGAGTGGTTGCATGCGATATCCGAGAAAGTCGACTGAAATCAATAAAGGATAAATTTCCGTCGGCGGAGCTCACAACAGATTGTAACAGCATTGTAAAGGGAGATTTCGATATAGTCGTTATTTCCACACCAGTTGATACACATCATTCAATTGCAAAAGAAGCTCTCAATTCAGGGAAACACATATGGGTTGAAAAACCTTTCACCTTTTCATCAAATGAAGCCGAGGAGTTAATTGAAATTGCTGATAGAAAAAACCTCAGAATCTTTGTTGATCATACTTTCATATACAATGGAGCTGTTCAAAAAATAAAAGAACTTGTTGATAAAGATGAACTTGGGAATATTCTCTACTTTGATTCGGAAAGGATTAACCTTGGATTATTTCAGAGAGATGTAAACGTGGTTTGGGATCTTGCACCGCACGACCTTTCTATTATGACCCATCTTTTAGCTAAGCATAAAATGAAGGCCTTGGTCGCGAATGGAATCGCTAATTTTAATGGGAAAGAAAATTTAGCTCATATCTGCATTTATTTTGAAGATAACTGCTTTGCTCACTTTCATGTCAATTGGGTCTCACCTGTTAAAATCAGAAGGATTATAGTTGGTGGCGACAAAAAAATGCTTGTCTATGACGATATGGAAAATTTTGAAAAAATAAAAGTTTACAATAGCGGTGTTGAATTTAATTCAGCTGAGAGTATTCACGAGGCACTTGTGCAGTACAGGATAGGTGACATGTTTTCTCCAAAAGTTAATCAAACGGAAGCCCTTGCACTAGGTGCACAAGAATTTATTTTAGCTATAAATGAAAACAGAGCACCATTGACAAGTGGCAAGGAAGGACTGGAAGTTGTACGGCTACTAGAAGCAACAGATATTTCATTAAGCAATATGGGAAAAATAGTTGAGCTTGATAAAGCAGTTCTTATTTGAATTATTTTTTACCTGCAAAGTATTTTAATAAAATTTTTCTTTAATCGTTTCCTATTTCAGAATATATTTTTTACAAATCTTTATTAATTCATAAAACTTGCAACTCAAAATCATATTTCATAATAAATTAAAACAGAAAGATTTATATGAGTAACCAAAATATTAATAACGTCAAATTAGGCAAAGATGTTAAAATCTTTGATTTTGTAAATTTATATGGTTGCACAATTGGAGATGGCACCAAAGTTGGCACTTTCGTGGAAATTCAAAAAAATGCCTTTATTGGAAAGAACTGCAAAATTTCTACTCATACATTTATTTGTGAGGGCGTTCATATTGAAGATAATGTGTTTATTGGGCATAACGTAACTTTTATAAATGATAAACTACCTAGAGCAACAAACATTGATGGATCAATGCAATCAGAAGCTGATTGGAAGGTTGTCGAAACTTTTATCAAAAAGGGAGCTTCTGTCGGTTCTTCATCTACGATAATGTGCGGCGTAACAGTCGGAGAAAATTCAATAGTAGGTGCGGGTTCAGTCGTTACAAAAAATGTTGAACCTAATAGTATTGTAGCTGGTGTCCCTGCTAAATTGATAAGAAAATTGAAATAAAAGTGTTAGAAAAGTTGTTCATCGCAAAGAATTAAATACTATTTGATTTTTTGCTTAAGCAAAAAGTTTTATAGTGAAAAATAATAATGAGATGAAGTAAATACATCCAAGTGCAAATTTTATCTTACGTTTTGACGTGCTACTTAAAAAAACACTTCGATTTTCTTCTCTCCGGATAGTCTGACTTACAACTCCGGATTTTTTCGAAATTGTTTCCGCTCGATTATAAGTAATAGAGGGAATAAAATCCTTAGTAACGGTAAAAATAATATTATTCATCATTGGATTTAAGCCTAAATTGATGTACTTAACCCGAATATTGCTCTAATAATTAGACCACTAATTTTTCTGAGTCGAGACGACGAAAACAATAAAATTTGGTCAGAATTCGTAAAAATTACCGGTAGAATTGTAATTTAAACTCTCAAAGGTGAGAATTTGTGATTATGCAATTCTTATTCTTCGACAATTATTTCAATTCTTCTATTTTGCCGCCTTCCTTCCTCTGTATCATTATCTCCTATCGGGTAATTGTCTCCCATACCAAAAACCTGGAAGTTTTCTCTCTTTAGTCCTCCGAAGTAGCTAAAGTATTCAAGTACAGCTTTTGCTCGTTCGAGCGATAAATTCCTTAAAAACCTTTTATTACCATTTGAATCCATATGTCCTTCTATTCGCCATCTTGTTTCCGGATATTTCTTTAACTGTTTAATTACTTCATCTAATACTTTCTTCCCCTCAACTTTTATCATTGCCGAATTTGAAGAAAAGACATCATCACCTTCTATTGTAAATTTTTGCTCACTTATCAGTTCGTCTGCTTCCGGACATCCATCCTCATCTTCAACCCCATCAAAATCCTCTGCTTCATTTGGACACTTATCATTGATATCCAAAATTCCATCTCCATCATTATCCAGATCAGGACATCCATCTTCTTCCTGGAATCCATCAAAATCTTCTGCATCATTCGGACATTTGTCATTCATATCCAAAATACCATCCCCATCATTATCCGGATCAGCACATCCATCTTCATCCTGAAATCCATCAAAGTCCTCAGACTCATCCGGGCATAAATCAGCAGTTCCTTTTATTCCATCTTCATCAGGGTCATTATCCAAAAATGGTGAAAATGTTATTCCTAACATTATCGTACTATATGCATCATCCGAAAATGCAGCAGCTACATCATCAAGATAATCTGTCTGCGGGATATAAGGGTTCGCTGACAGACTGATGCTCACCTTTTCACTTACAAGATATCTCAACCCAACCTCTATGCTGTAGGCTATACTGCTCTTTTCATATCTTCCCGCTGCGTTGTATTCCCCTGAATTTCCTTCTCCATCCTTCGGGTCAAACCATAGGTTACTTATTCCTCCTGATATATAAGGAAATACTACCTCTCCTATCGATATGCTGTATGTGGCTGCTATACCGCCGGTGAATATCCCTGTCTTGAATGTCTCCGGGATTACCCTCGTACCATCCTGCGTTGATATTGTTCCTCTGCTATCCTCTCCTGTCACCTGATCATAGCCTAGCTTCAGCTTCAATCCAAACAGATGTATAGAGTTGGTCTTGAAGTAATATTCGCCTGTTCCTCTAAAAGAAAAACCCATTTTGTTAGTTTGATAATCTGTCTGAGGGAAAGTAACCCCCCCATCAACTCCAAAAACGAAAGTATTATGAAAGGCATGATTTACATCTGAGCCTTTTTGTGGATAAGAAAAGGAAAAAGATATTAAAAAAAGCAGCGTCAGGATATGCAGGAATTTCCCGGTCAGTTGGAAGAATATGTATAATTTTTTCACAGTTGGAGCCCATTTATTGTTAAAGTTTTACAAAGATTACCGTATTAAATTAATTCACATTCAAATCTTATGCGAATTTTTTTACCAAAATGAGTCGGTAAAAATAATGATTTTGGCCCGAAAATGGATATTATACTGGGTTGAGAATTGTTAGCCTGTAAATGCTACATTTCGAAACACAAATTGTTTAATTTAGTTACCAATTAAAAAACTACAATTTTAGGACTAATGAAATCCTCTAACTTTTGAACAGGAGCCTCAATGTTTGATACAAACATCTATACCAACAGAAGAAGAATACTTAAAGACAAGTTTGATTCAGGATTGATTTTATTTTTAGGCAATGAAAACTCTCCGGCAAATTATTTGGCAAACACTTATAACTTCCGACAGGATAGTACTTTTCTTTATTATTTCGGAATTGACAGACCTGGATTTGCTGCAACAATAGACATAGATAATAATCTTGAAACACTTTTTGGCAATGATTTTACTATTGATGATATAGTTTGGGAAGGTATGCAGCCAAGTGTGAGTGACTACGCTGAGATCGTTGGTGTAAAACGGGCAGCAACTCTTGAAAAACTAAATGATCAAATTATTGGCGCGATTAAAAAGGGCAGAAAAGTTCATTTCCTTCCTCAATACAGGCTTGAAAATATCTTGAAACTTTCTAAAATAAGTGGATTAAATTCTTCAAATGTAAACGACTATACTTCCGAGAAATTAATAAAGGCAGTAGTTGCGCAGCGTTCCATAAAATCTGATGAAGAAATTGCGGAGATTGACGAAGCAGTAGACATTGCTGCTAAAATGCATACCGCTGCTATGAAGATGGTGAAGCCTGGAACCGATGAAAGAAAAATTGCAGGAATGATTGAAGGTATTGCACTCTCTTTTGGATATGGACTTTCGTTCCGACCGATTGTTTCGATTAACGGTCAGACTTTGCATAATCCCTATTATGAAAATAAAATGAAAGCAGGCGACTTGCTTGTAAACGATTCAGGTGCTGAAAGCAAGCTGCACTATGCCAGCGATATAACGAGAACTATTCCGGTGGGCGGCAAATTCTCTGACAAGCAGAGAGAAATCTATCAGATTGTATTGAAAGCTGAAATGAATGCAATCAATTCAGTGAAACCCGGTGTTACAAACAAAGAACTGCATTTTGAGGCAGCTAAAGATATTGCATCAGGTTTAATAGAATTGGGATTAATGTTCGGGAATGCTCAGGAAGCTGTCAACGCAGGAGCCCATACCCTGTTTTTCCCCCATGGCTTAGGACATATGCTAGGTCTTGATGTACACGACATGGAAGGACTTGGCGAAGATTATGTTGGGTATGATGAAAGTGTTCAAAGAAGTGATGAGTTTGGTTTAAAATATTTACGACTGGCAAAGTCACTTCAGCCGGGGTATGTTTTTACGATTGAACCAGGAATTTATTTTATTCCAGAATTAATTGATACCTGGAAAACACAGAATCGTTTTCCTGAATTTATTAATTATGATATGCTTGAGAATTATACTGGCTTTGGCGGAATAAGAATCGAGGATGATATACTTGTTACTGAAGATGGACATAGAATTTTGGGTTCAAAACAAATTCCAAAGACAATTGAAGAACTCGAGTCTATAGTTAACAAATAAGAATTAAGCAGCCC
>JALONF010000120.1 GCA_025455085.1 Ignavibacteriaceae bacterium | reverse complement strand
TCAGCCTGGGAATTCGCAGGTGATAATAAATGGAACCTTCATAAAGAAGAATTGAATTTTGAGTATGTAAAACCGGCAATAAGGAGCTACAAATAATGGAAGCGAAAAAAATAAACTTAAAGCTCAAAATCTGGAGACAGAAAAACTCCAAAACTGTGGGAAGTTTTGTTGATTACGATGTTCAGGTTTCTCCCGATGCTTCTTTCCTTGAAATGCTCGACGAGTTAAATAATACGCTTGAACTTAAAGGAGAAGAAGCCGTTCACTTTGAAAGTGATTGCCGTGAAGGAATTTGCGGAACCTGCGGATTGGTTATAAATGGCAGACCGCACGGACCATTATCTAAAATTGCAACCTGTCAGCTTCATATGCGAAACTTCAAAGATGGTGATACCATTTGGGTAGAGCCATTCAGAGCAAAAGCATTTTCTGTAATAAAAGATTTAATGGTTGATCGTTCAGGATTCGATAAAATTCTCCAAGCAGGCGGGTATATTTCAGTTAATACTGGTGGAGTTCCTGATGCAAATGCAATCCAAATTCCAAAGGAGATCGCCAGCTTAGCAATGGATGCGGCAGCCTGTATTGGTTGTGGTGCATGTGTAGCTGCATGTAAAAATGCTTCGGCAATGTTATTTGTATCAGCTAAAGTTTCACAATATGCCTTACTTCCTCAAGGTCAGCCAGAGCGATACCAAAGAGTTGAAAAAATGGTTAAAGTTATGGATGAGCTTGGATTTGGAAGTTGCACAAACACTTATGCGTGTGAAGCCGAATGTCCCAAAGGTATATCAGTAACCAACATTGCCAGACTGAACAGAGATTTTGTTATGGCTAAAGTAAAATCTAAAGAAGTTCCGGTATAATTTAACTGAATTAGTTTATGTAGTTTAATAAAATCCTGCCAAAAGCAGGATTTTTTATAGGCCTGAATTTTGGAAATTAAATAGATTAAATTTGTCAATAGTAATTGGGTTTCTTAATTTGAGACTTGAAAATTTGAGAGAATTGAGATGTTTGAAAAAGAAATAAAATTTATTGGTGATTTTTCTTTTAACCAGGTAAGAAGTCTAGGAAGCAACTTTACCCTGGACAAAATTGTCGCAACAGGTATCCATCCTGCTATTGTTCAGTATATTTCTGCTGAACTGGAGTTCATGATATATTCTGACAGACGAAAATTACTTTCTCAATCTTACTTTGACTATACAGGTAAGGAAATATCCGACCATTTTCAAAAAATTTCGGGTGAAATAAAAAAACACAAAAAAATTTCAATTGATGATGCAAAGAAATTAATCTTCCAGGCAGTCTCATTCAATATTAATTACCTTGTCAGACCAAGATGGTCATTAACAAAGTTAATATTTAACGAGCAGCCGGTGATTTCTTCTGAAGAAATGAAAATGATGTTCAACTATCTGTATTATTATGAATATTTTAAGAAAGTTCTTATCGGTTACATCACCAAAAGAGATCTGGTTCAAATATCCTCTACTGAGTTTGAGATCATTCTTGATAAAATTGATAATGAACTCTTAAATTCCAGCCAGCAGCAGGTTGTATCAAATTCATTTACATCCATGGGAGACTTCTTTAACATTGGTGGAGTAGACAAAAACTTGCTTCCACTCTCCGCTGTTGAAATATTTTGTAAAGAAAAAAATCTTCTTGATTTGATAGTAAAACTTAGGAAAGTCATCCCCAACGATGTTAAGAGAAGGTATGATAAGGTTGAAATTGAAAGAATTTTATTCTCAACCCAGACTCTAATGAAAGATGTGAAGAGTTCTGGTCTGGAAACGGAAATTAAAACTGAGGAAATGCTCGAGAAAATTGATGCTGCAGAAAACCAAACCACTAAAGAAGAAGAGAGCGCTGAACCTACTAATGAACTACAAAAGACTGATATTGAAACTTTCCTAACTCCAGACGAAGAAGAAGCACTTCTATCCCTTTACAGCGAGGAGTCTAAGGAAATAAAGGAAGAAAAAGTTGGGCTAGATGTGGCAGTTAAAACAGAAATTAAAACAGTGCCAGAAGAAATAAAATCTGAAATAATTGAATCAGACACATTAGCTTTTGAAAATATCGAGCAAATAAATGTTGAGTCAGAAGTTGAGGAAGAACAGGATTATTCGGAAACAACGACCACTGCAGAAACCGGCTTGGAAACTATTGAATCAATTGAAAATAAATTTGCTGAAAATATTATTGATACTGATGAAGAGCTTGAGGAAATATATGATGCAATCACTGATGAATCTAAAGTTAATGATGAATTAATTGAAAAATTATTTATAGATGACGTCAACGATTCTGTGAAATCTGAAATTGAAAATCAGACAGAGGATGTGGAAACTGATCTGTTCAAGTCAGGTATTGAAAAGGAAATTGTACAGGAAATGATAAAAGACTTTTATGGTGAGAAAGAACCGGATATTTCAAGTGTAGAAGAAGTTGAAAATATGGGAGTGGGGCAGGCTGAGGAAATAATCGACGAACCTGTTAATCAAGAACCAAGAAATAAAATCGAGTCGCTTGAGGATGAGCTTCTAAACATTTTTGAAGACCTTGATAATGTGGATTTCGGTCTGCCAGAAAAAGTCAATCAATTCGAACATATTGACAATAACTTAATCTCAGAAGCTGAAAAAAATATTAAAAACGAACCAGCCGTAGTTCCTGCAATGACTGATAGTTTTGATGATTATTTGAAAAGCATAGATGAATTAATGTTCGCTGAAAAAACAAAAAAAACTATCATTGACAAAAAGCAGGTGGAAGTTAAGAGTAAGATAAATGAACCTGAAAAGAAGACTGAGGTTCAGGAATCAATTATTCCTCCTGAGGATAGGGAAGATAAAACAACAGTTATACCAAGAAATATTCGACCAAAGGACTTATTTAGTTATCTTAGAAAAAAGGAAGTTAAAAAAATCGTCTTTTTTATTTTCGCCAATGATGAAGAGGATTTTACAAATACGATTGAGAGATTAATGGATTGTCATTCTTACAAAGAAGCATCTGAGATTTTAAAAGCAGTCTTCACTTCATATAAAATCAGTCCTTACTCAAAAGAAGCAATAACATTCACAAACGCAGTATCTAATTACTTCAGGCAAGCCTGATGTTTGTCGACTATGCTCTCATTGAAGTTAGCTCCGGCAATGGCGGAGATGGAGCTGTAACATTCCGACGCGAGAAATATGTTCCTAAAGGAGGTCCATCTGGAGGTGATGGCGGGAATGGTGGAAATGTTATTATCATAGCCAACACTAACCTTCACACACTTCTGGATTTCAGGTATAAGAAAAAATACATCGCTGACAACGGAGATAGCGGCGGCAATTCTCTGAAAGATGGAAAGAGTGGAAGCGATGTTATAATCCGTGTGCCTGTCGGAACTATTGTAAAAGATTCAGAGACAGAAGAGTTACTTTTTGATCTAGACGTTGATGGGAAAGAAGTAATTTTGGTAAAGGGTGGGAAGGGAGGAAAGGGCAACAGTAAGTTTGCTACTCCTACTAATCAGACGCCTCGTTTTGCTGAAGATGGAAAACCCGGTGAGCATAAAAAAGTAATTCTCGAATTAAAATTAATTGCTGATGTTGGTCTTGTAGGTTTTCCGAACTCAGGTAAATCTACTTTAATTTCAAAAATATCTGCTGCGAAACCAAAAATTGCCGATTATCCCTTCACCACGCTCAAACCAAATCTTGGAATCGTTAAATACAAAGACTTCCAAAGCTTCACAGTTGCGGATATTCCAGGTATAATAGAAGGTGCATCGGAAGGCAAAGGATTGGGTCATCAATTCCTTCGTCATATCGAAAGAACAGGAATAATTCTTTTTCTCATTGACATAACTTCAGAAAATTATCAAAATGATTTTAATATTCTGATGAATGAACTAAAGATCTATAGCTCTAAATTAATTCAGAAGAAAATGTTTGTGTCCCTCTCAAAAGCAGATTTGGTAGATCCGGAGAGACTGAAGGAAGTTTCTCGTTTTAAGTTTAAGGGCATAAAAGAAAAACCATTAATATTCTCATCGGTCTCTGGATATGGATTGGATAAAATGATGGATATTTTGTGGAATAGTCTTGAAAAAGAAAAGAATTCTGATTAGGTCCTTATTAATGTCATAGGTTTCTAATTCTATCGTATTTTTGAAAATATTAAGCTTTGTGGCTATATTTGCGTCCCGATTTTAGTGGGATCAAAAAGGGCGGGGTAGCTCAGTCGGTTAGAGCAGTGGAATCATAATCCACGTGTCGGGGGTTCGAATCCCTCCCCCGCTACAAGTATAGAAAAATAACTTATAGGACATAGAACAAAGGAAAAATTATGTATAGTATTTTAGTCTTAATTGCTTCGATTGCTGCTGTATTACTGATTATTGTTGTGTTGATGCAGGCCAGCAAAGGCGGGGGATTATCCGGAACATTTGGTGGTGCAAGTAATATGAGTTCAATGTTTGGAACAAGAAGAACTGCTGATTTTTTAAGTCAGGCAACCTGGTGGTTAGCAGGTGTAGTTGCTGTTCTGGCTATTGTAGCAAATCTATTTTTTTTGCCTGGCAAAGTAACGCAGGAGCAAAGAAGTATCATTCAGGAAACAGGCAGACAAAATATTCCTCAAACACCATCATTACCGCAGCAGCTTCCTGAGCAAGAGTAAAATATTTTTATTAAACTTTTTTATTGAGGCCCTGAGTGATATTCCATCAGGGCTTTAATTTTTCCATCCGGCAAGAATTTCGATAATTCCATCTTGAATGCTTTTATACTTGCTTGTCCCACCTTTGGTGTACTCAAACATAATACAAACAATAATGTCATCATCATCAGCTGTGGTGACATATCCTGCTATAGAAGACACACCGTTTAGAGTTCCTGTTTTCCCTCTGAAATTATTTTCTGCAGGAGTTCCAATCATTCTTTTTCTTAATGTACCATCAACCCCAGCTATACTTAGTGAATTGAAGAAATCATCAAATTGCTTAAAGTTGAAATAAACTTTTTCAAGCAATCCAACTAATGCTCCAGCTGTAACCTGATCAAATCTCGATATACCAGATCCGTCAACTATTTTGGTTCCAATTGAATAAATACTGTTATCCTCAATGAAGTTTAGAATAGCTTGCGTCGAGAAGAACGAATTACCTTGTTGGCCACTATAAGCTGAACCTAAAGTTTTAAATAAACACTCAGCATAAAAGTTATCACTGTGTTTATTTATTATCTGGAGCAGTTCGCGTAATTTGATCGATGAATCAAGCAGTGGTTTAGCATTTTCATCGGCCTGCCCGGAAAGGGAATTGCCTGTGACTTCTACTCCATATGAAATAAGTTTTTCTCTAAATGTTTTTGCAGCAAATAGTGGAGGATTTTCAACGTTAACAAAATAGTTCCTGTATCTTCCTTTTCTTTTCTTTGAGATTATCGTTCTATTCCGGTCAATCACCAAAGCAGAAATTGGAGGAAGCTTAACATTTGCATGTTCTTCACTTATCCAGTCATCTCTTGAATAAACGTTGTCGAAATAGGTATCATCACCAATCACATTGCCAGTAACTTTTCGAAGTCCTGATTGATAAAGCTGGTTTATTAATTTTTCCAAGTCTTCGGTGGTGAATGTCGGATTTCCAAATCCTTTAATGTATATATTCCCTTCAATAGTACCGTCAGATATATCATCATCATCAGCTAATATTTTTGTAGATAATGGATAATCTCCGCCTAATAATTCAAGTGCCGCTGCTGATGTAAATAGTTTTGTGTTCGATGCTGGAATCATTGTTTCGGTATGATTGATACTTACCAAGGTATCCTGTGTTAAGGGATTGTAAATCATTATTGCCATTTTTGTCCCCGCAGGTATATCCAAAATTAATTCATCAATTTCCTTAATAATCTTATCAGGTTCTTCAGCTAAAAGATTGTTGAGCGAAAAGATAACTAAGAACAATGTAGCCAGAATTTTCATTGAGTAATTTTAATGATTTTCTAAAATAAAATGAGAATGAATTACAATATATTTATATTACTTCTGTTAAAAATAGAAATAATTATTCCCTACAAATAAATCATTCTATTCCTAAACATTCAACAGATACTACAAAATAAAATTTAAAAGGTGAAATGAAAAAGCCAATCAAAGCTTATCAGGATATTGATTTTCTTAATTCATCTGATGGAAGAACTATCAGGATAATAACTGAGTACCTTCAGCCAAAGAGTAAATTTAAAAAATACAAAGTAATGGATACTATCGTCTTCTTCGGTTCAGCGAGACTCAAAGCTAGAAGAGATGCACTCAGAGAATACAATACAATTAAATAATCCAAAACAAACTGAAAACTTTGCAAGAAAACTTCGAGAAGCACAGCTCTATCTTGATATGTCAAGGTACTATGAAGATGCGGTTGAACTATCAAAAAGATTAACGGAATGGTCAATGAATCTTGAAACAAGTGCTAATAGATTTATCGTTTGCACAGGTGGTGGTCCCGGCATAATGGAAGCAGCAAATAAAGGAGCTAAAAAAGCAGGAGGTTATTCGATTGGATTAAATATCAGCATACCATATGAACAGTTTGTCAACAATTTTGTTACTCCGGATTTGAGCTTCGAGTTTCACTACTTCTTTATGCGGAAATTCTGGTTTGCATACCTTTCAAAAGCCTTGGTGGTTTTCCCTGGGGGGTT
>JALONF010000119.1 GCA_025455085.1 Ignavibacteriaceae bacterium | reverse complement strand
TCTCATATTCCTGGTTTATTTCATCAACTACCGGCCATAGCAGCTTGAGATTTTTCTCGTGCTTATCGCCGAATATTTTCTTTAACACATTTAACATCTAAAGCTTAACTCCTTTATTAAAGTGCGTTTAACATACTTATGTAAGTTTTGAAATGCAATTTAAGAAATTTTACTTAGGTATCTTGCATTCACCGTGATACCTAAATAATCCCCAACTCTCGCAAAATATTGTAAGTAATCTCAATCCTCGAGCGAAAGCCTTCTTCAGGATTTTTGGTTTCGAGATTTGTTGCAAAGAAATAAACTTCATCACCTTTCTCAACATAACCTACAAACCAGCCAACTTGATTTTCAAACCTCATTCCCCATCCAGTTTTTGCTCGTAGTATGTAGTCATCTGTCTGCTCATAAATCATAATCTTTTTAAGCATTTCAACTGAGCGCTGGGAAAAGCTGGTTTCATTCTTGTAAATCTTTTTCAGGAATTCAAGAATAAGATAAATGAATATACTGCTGAAACAAGAAAACAGATTGATGAGCTGAAGGAAAAGCTGCAAGGCGATGAAGATTTTGACCGTAATGCTGCTTACGATGAGCTTGATGCATTAGAAGAAAAGTTGAACGAAGAATACGAAGAGATACTGAACCAAATCCTGCCGGAAGCTTTTGCCGTTGTTAAATCAACCTGCGAAAGGTTAGTTGGCAAAACCTGGACTGTGGTCGGAAATAAAATTCACTGGGATATGGTTCCTTATGATGTTCAGCTTATTGGCGGGGTTGTTTTGCACCAGGGAAAGATTTCCGAAATGGCTACAGGTGAAGGTAAAACTCTTGTCGCAACACTTCCTGTTTATCTGAATGCACTTACCGGAAGAGGAGTTCATCTTGTAACTGTGAACGATTATCTTGCTCAACGTGACAGCGAGTGGATGGGAGAGATTTATAAATTTCACGGACTCACCGTCGGATGTATTCTCAACACAATGAATCCCCAGCAAAGAAAAGAAATTTATAACCGTGATATAACTTTCGGAACGAACAACGAATTTGGTTTCGATTACCTCCGTGATAATATGGCAATTGATAAAGAAGGACAGGTTCAGCGTGGACATAATTACGTGATTGTGGATGAAGTAGATTCTGTACTTGTTGATGAAGCAAGAACACCGCTTATCATTTCCGGTCCTGTTGATGTTGATGATCATAAATACAACGAAATGAAACCGCGGATCGAAAGGCTTTACAGGAAGCAGAAAAATTTCGTTGCAAACATTTTACAGGAAGCAGAAAAAATAATTGAGGAAAGTGGACCGACTCCAGAAGCAGGAGTATTGATTTTCAGAGCTTTCCGAGGCTTGCCGAAGAGCAACAAGCTTGCAAAAATTTTAAGTGAAGCTTCTAACAAAAAATTAATGCAGGAGACAGAGCTTGAATATCTTCGTGAAAAAGCCAAGAATATGTATATCATTGATGATGAGCTTTATTTCGTAATCGATGAAAAGAATAACAGCATTGACCTGACAGAAAAAGGACGCGAAGAGCTAGCACAGGGAAGCGGAATGGAAAAAGAATTTTTCGTTTTGCCTGATCTCGGAACGGAAGTTAGCAAGTTTGAGAACGATCCAAACATTTCCGATCAGGAAAAAATTCAGATGAAGGATAAGCTTTATTCAAAATACTCTGAGGCGAGTGAAAGGATACATACACTTCATCAGTTACTAAAAGCTTACACTTTGTTCGATAAAGATGTTGAATATGTTATAACAGAAGACGGAAAGATTGCAATTGTTGATGAGTTTACCGGTCGTGTTTTACCCGGCAGAAGATACAGTGATGGACTGCATCAGGCAATCGAAGCAAAAGAGAATGTTAAAGTCCAAAGAGATTCGCAGACACTTGCTACAATTACTCTTCAAAACTATTTCAGGATGTACAACAAGCTCGCAGGTATGACCGGAACGGCTGAAACTGAAGAGAATGAATTCTTTTCAATTTATAATCTTGAAGTGGTTGTCATTCCAACTCACAAAAATTGTATAAGAGATGACACGGATGATGCAATCTATAAAACCAAAAGAGAGAAGTACAATGCGGTTATCGAAAAAATAGATGAATTGAAAAAAGAGGGAAGACCGGTTCTTGTAGGTACAACCTCCGTGGAAGTTTCGGAAACAATAAGCAGAATGCTGAAAAGAAAAGGAATTCAGCACAACGTGTTAAACGCAAAGCAGCATCAAAAGGAAGCAGATGTTGTTGCGCACGCCGGTGAAATAAGTGCTGTTACTATTGCAACAAATATGGCAGGCAGAGGAACTGATATCAAACTTGGTGCAGGTGTAGTAGATAGAGGAGGTTTGTATATTCTTGGAACAGAGCGGCATGAATCGCGAAGAATTGACAGACAATTAAGAGGTCGTGCCGGAAGACAGGGGGATCCCGGAACTTCAAAATTCTTTCTTTCTTTAGAAGATGACCTTATGAGATTATTCGGCTCGGATAGAATTTCTTCTGTAATGGAAAAAATGGGATTGAAGGAAGGCGAAGTAATTCAGCATCCTCTGATCAGTAAATCAGTTGAGCGAGCACAGAAGAAAGTAGAAGAGAATAACTTCTCAATTAGAAAACGTTTGCTTGAATACGACAACACGATGAACTCTCAGAGAGAAGTTATCTATACAAAAAGAAATCGTGCTCTGCAGGGTGACAGGCTCAAAAGTGAGATATTTGATTTGCTGGAAGAGTTTATTGACCAATTAATTGAGGCGCATTTTGATAATGCTGAAGGCGATCAGATAAGAGAAGAAATGCTGATGAAACTTCTTGTTGACGTTAAAATTGAACCTGAAGAATTTGAAAAGCTCGGCAAGGAAGGATTAAAAACTAAACTTCTTGATTCTGCAAAACAATTCTATCGCAGAAAAGAAGAGATGCTGAGTGCAGAACTAATGGCAAGACTTGAACGCTACGCTATGCTCAGTGTCATTGATACAAAGTGGAAAGAGCATCTTAGAGAGATGGACGATATGAAAGAGGGAATCGGACTTCGTGCTTATGGACAGAAAGATCCACTAGTTGAATACAAGGCAGAATCCTTTAAACTTTTTGTTTCGCTTCTCGAACAGATAAGAAATGATGTGGTTTCATTTGCATTTAAATTTTTCCCGCACGCTCCCGGTGAAGTTCAGGCGCAGAGAAAACAGCCGGCAACAAGACTAACTGAAAGTAAACAAGTAACAACAAACATAGGTCTTCAGGCGCCAAGACAAGGTTCTCCACAGGTAGCTGGAAAGCTTCAGCCTGTAAAGGTTATGGAGAGGGTTGGAAGAAACGATCCCTGTCCCTGCGGCAGCGGAAAAAAATATAAACAGTGTCATGGTAAATAGGAGGCTCTGTGAAAAAAATTGAAGCTATAATCCGTCCGTTCAAACTTGAAGAAGTTAAAGAAGCTCTCGTTGAAATTGGAATTCGTGGACTAACAATTTCAGAAGTTAGAGGTTACGGCAGACAGAAAGGTCACACGGAAACTTACCGAGGCAGCGAGTACAGGATTGAATTTGTTCCTAAAATAAAAATTGAAGTTGTAATTGAAGACTCGAAAGTTGAAAAAATTGTTGATGCAATATTAAAAACAGCAAAAACAGGTCAGGTTGGCGACGGTAAGATATTTATTTATAATGTAGAAGATGTAGTTAGGATAAGAACAGGGGAATCGGGCAAAGACGCCTTGTAGTGCGGAAGTATAGGATTATAAAGGTATATGGTATATGGGTATAATGGTGTAAGGATTATTTTCAATTGTAAGTAAGAAATTCAAATTATCCAGTTTATTTTGTGACCACTAGAATTTACAATACCCTATACACCTATACCATATACTGGTAACCCCACTTTTACCTTTTTGTTTTATTTAATCTTTGATAGTTTCACGTGCCATGTTCACCATTCTTTTTAAAGACAGAATTTTTCTTTTGTTAGCCCTGCTGACTTTGTTATCCGGCTGCAGTGTCTGGGAAAATTTTACTACCTTCTTTAATCTCTACTATAATGCTGATGAACTTTACACGAAAATAGAAAAGCAAATCCTCGATCAGAAAAAGGATTTATTCTCAATTGAAACTCCAACTATTCCTCCTGCAGCAAATGCGGACGTTCAAAAACTAATCGAGAAATGCTCCAATATTCTTCAGTTTAGTCCTAACTCATCTTACGTTGATGATGCACTTATGATGCTCGGTAAAGCGTTTTATTATCAAAAAAATTATCTTAAATCGCAGCAGAAATTTAAAGAGCTGATTGCTTCTCAGCCTAACAGCGGCTATGTGCTTGAGTCCAGATTATGGATTGGTAAATGTGATATGAGATTAAGAAATTATGCAGATGGATTAGCCATACTAAATGAAGTAAGAGCTGTTGCTATCGAGGAAGATGAAGAAGAAATTATGGAGGAAGCTTTCATTGAAGAGATTGTCTACAGAAAAACAATTGGTGATATTCCAGCAGCAATACTAACAGCTAATGAATTCCTGGCAGTATCTGATAATGATAAGATAAATGGAGAACTATGGTATGAAGTAGGAAATCTTAATATGGAAATTAATGACATCGAAAATGCCGTGACCGCTTATAAAAATGTTTTTGACTATTCTCCTGGATATGACCTTGAAGTTGCAGCTAAAATAAAACTTGGAAGAGCGCTCAGAGAATCTGGTGAAGCTGAGGAAGCACTTTCGATATTTACTGACATGCGCTCAGAGGATAAGTATTCAGACAAATATTCTGACCTTGAACTTGAAATGGGGATTACCCAATCTGCTCTGGGTAATTTTGCTGAAGCTATTGATCTTTTTGTAATTGTCGATACAACCTATAAAAACACAGCCAACTCCGGTGCTGCGAAATTTGAAATTGGTTCTGTATACGAACTCGGACTTAAACTTCTTGATAGTGCCGCTGTTTATTATCAGAAGGCTTCTACTTCAACTCTGCCTAAAGAATATCTCAATCCCGCAAAAGATAAAAACAGACTTTTCAGTAGATACTCTTTACTTAAGAAAGATCTAAATAAATATAGTAAGCAACTATTCTATCTACAGTATCCTGAAGAATTTAATGAAGATTCAGTGCAGTACGTTCAGGATTCATTAGCCATTGCAGACGAGATTGCAAACGTAAAAGAGCTGCAGGAAATTTGGTCAGGTTTTGGTGATATGATGGGAGAAGATACAACGGGTTATTATCAGGATTCAGTGACAGTTGCAAATATACTCGTTACCCAGTTACAAGATTCGCTTGAGTATATAACAAAAGATTCAATTTTTGCTAAAGTGCGAAATCCTCAGCCACAGGATTCTGTTATCATTGCACGATTTGATAGTATGCTCACGAACCGAACCTTCGATCCGATGGCATTGCAAAAGATAGAGCAGAAAAAACGCGAGCGGGAATCTTTGGCAAATCAATTGGTTGCTTCATTGCCAGATACTCTTAAGTTTAAAAATAACCCTCCACAGCGGCCAAAGATTCCTGAGGATTCACTTAAGACTCTGCTTTCTAAAAATCAGCTTGAGCTGGGCAATTTATTTCTTTCAGAATTTGACATGCCTGATTCAGCATATAAATATTATTACAGCAACCTGACAGAATATCCAAACAATTCTTATTACGCTACTTCGATGTTTGCGATGGGCAGTTATTATCTTACCGTGGATAATCAAAAAAGTGCGGATAGTCTTTTTAATATTATTTATGATAACCACAAAGATGAGAGCGTGGTTAATGCGGCAGCAATAAAACTTAATAAGCCTTTGATTGATTTGAATTACGATCCCGCTATGGAAGAGTATAAAATAGCGGAAGAATATTTAATTGCGGACGACTACTATGCTGCAATTGATAAGTTTAAGGATATTCCGAAGCTTTATCCAACATCTGCAATTGCACCAAAAGCAATATATGCCTCAGGATGGATTGAGGAAAACAAGCTGAATGATTATACCGCAGCTGTCGAGTCTTATGATACTCTTATTGCAAAGTATCCCGCATCGGAGTATGTGCGGCTAATTGCGCCGAAAGTTACAGTGTATAAGCAGGAAAAAAGAAAGCAGGAATCAGCCTTGCTGGATTCATTAAATGCACTGGCTAAACTTGATTCAATTGTTGCAGATACTTCACTGGCACTTGAGACAATAATTCCAATAGAAGATACAATACAGGTTGCAGTGTCGGAAGATGAGCTGACACCTAATGAGAAGGAAAATGAAGCACTTTTTGAAGCGAAAAAAACACCTGTAATTAAAGAACCGGTTTGGAATCCACGTAAGCGAAGATAGAAGCAAGATTAAAGATTTAAGGAAAAGGTTTTTCATAAATAGTTTTAATCTTTTTACTTTAATCTTTTATCTTAACTTAACAATCATTTTATTCTAATTATTTAACCCATAGATGAACCGTCGGCATCTTTTAGAATTGATTGAAGAAGGGGAGAACCTTCA
>JALONF010000118.1 GCA_025455085.1 Ignavibacteriaceae bacterium | reverse complement strand
AGGTTCAAGGTTCTGGAAAAAACTAAGATGAGAAACAAGACTGTTTATAAAACTATCGCTTATATTAATTCCTATCCTGATCTTCCATTTGTGAGTCTTCACCAGATTTATGAAAGCTATATTGACTCCGCACTATTCCCATTAAAATTTTCTGCTAAGATTTTTGGAGACGATACAGTTTTTGTTGAATATAATTTCATTGGTTCATCAAAAGTCGAAATTCAGAAGGGAAAGCTGGGCGGTTCTAAACTGTGGCTTGACTCTACAGCGCATACACAGCATAGGATGCAGGATGGTCTTTCAATTTTATATTTTGCAAGAATGAATTTCGGTGAAGACAGAACTGTTTCTGTTCCTTGTTTCGTGAATGAAAAAGAAGAAAAAGCAATAATTAATTTCTTCACGGAGACAGAACCTGTTTCGATAGATGCTGTTGATTATGAAATCGATTGCCGCCGGCTCGATGGCAAGACTGATTTTGTAAGTGTATATGGTCTTACGGGCAATTTTGAAGGCTGGTTCAGCAATGATCAATTTTCAGTGCCTATTCGTGCTAAAATGAATGTTATAATCGGCAGCATCAATCTGGAATTAATAAAATGGAATGAAAAGCTATGGAATCCTCCATCATACAAAAATTAGTTGAAGAGTTAAAAATATTTCCTTATAAAGGAATCTACCCCAAAATTGGAGATAACGTATTTCTATCTTCAGGAGTAAAGATAATAGGAAATGTTGCGATTGGGGATAACTCAAGCGTTTGGTATAACTCAGTAATAAGAGGTGATGTTCATTATATAAAAATAGGGGATAGCTCCAATGTTCAGGATTGTTCGATGCTGCATGTTACTAATGGTAAATTCCCATTGAATATTGGGAACAAAGTTACAATTGGTCATTCGGTTTCATTACACGGATGTACTCTTCAGGATTTATGTTTGATTGGAATAGGAGCAATAGTTCTTGACGGAGCCATTGTAGAATCGAATTCAATGGTTGCTGCTGGGGCATTAGTAAAGCAGAATTTTGTAGTCCCTTCTGGAAAGTTAGTTGCTGGTGTGCCGGCAAAAATAATCCGTGATCTAACAAAAGAAGAAATTAAAGATATTGAAGCTGGTGCGCATCGGTACGTTGAATACGCCCGGATTACTTTGAAATCATTAAAAGAATACTCAAAATAAAAGACAGATTATATTGCTGAAGAATTTACAAGTATATTCACAAGATTCGACGATAAATAAAAGAGCAGCACACAAACTAATTTCTTTGCTGAAAAAAGAATTTAATTTATCAATTTCATTTCTATCAATCAGTTTCATCAACTCAGTAGAGCTTCGGGAAATAAACAAAGAATATTTGAATCACGATTACGAAACAGATGTAATTACATTCAATTACTCAAAAAAAAAGCAAGAGATTGATGGAGAAATATTAATCTCTTTTGAAGAAGCAAAGCGGAATGCTGAAAAATATTATGTGTCCTATGGAAAAGAACTTAATCGTTTGGTCATTCACGGAATGCTTCATTTGTTGAATTTTAACGATAATAACAAAGAAAATAAAAAAATTATGAAACGGATGGAAAATAAGTTGTTATTGAGTTATAATTTTACTTTATTCGCAGGTAAGTAATAGAAAGTCTGTGGTTAATGGGAATTTGGTTACTAGTTCTTTTAATAAACCATTGATAAAGCGATTACCAATTGATACCTCACAAACAAAAAGTATTTCCGAAACTTTCTTCAACTATTTCTGTCTCAGTTAAGACCTTTGTTATTTCTATGAGCATTTATTTGAATCAAGAAAATTAGTTAATGAATATTGATCAAGTAGTCGAGGGCTATATTATCTATCTCCGAAACATTCGGCGTTATTCACCTAATACAATAAAATCTTATAAAACTGATTTATCTGAGTTCACAGATTATTGTAATGAATGTAATAAGCAGGAAGTTAGGTTAATAAATGAACGTTTAATTAAATCCTACTTGATGCATTTAAATGAAAAAGACTTAGAAAAAATTACTATCGTTAGAAAATTATCTTCGCTCAGGGGATTATTTAAATTTGCTTTCAAAGAAGATTTAATAAAAAATAACCCGACATCGCAAGTGAAGAATCCAAGGACATCGAAGAAGCTTCCTGAAATAGCATCTGCTGAAAACATTTTAAAGACATTTGAATTGGCAGATGAAGCAGATGTTAATCCGCTTTTAATAAAAGTAATATTTGAATTATTATATGGCTGTTCACTACGTGTTTCAGAAGTATGTAATCTTAAAGCGGGTGATGTTGATTTGGAAAAGGGATTATTGAGAGTTCTTGGTAAAGGTTCTAAGACTAGAATAGTACCTATTGGTGAATTGTCGAAGAAAAATTTGGCAGAATACCTAAATACTTTTCCTGTGAAAAATTACTCTGATACTTTTGTCAGAAATAAATCGGACAAAAAACTTTATGAGAAATACGTTTACAGAATAGTTAATAAATATTTAAGCAAAGTTACCGACATAAGAAAGAAAAGTCCGCACATTTTACGGCACAGTTCTGCTACACATATGCTCGATAAAGGTGCAGATCTCAGAGCTGTGAAGGAAATACTTGGGCATGAAAATCTTAAAACAACTCAAATATATACTCATGTGAGCATTGAAAGGCTCAAAGAATCATATAAAAAATCTCATCCAAAATCGTAGGAGTCAATTATGAACATTAAAATAACCGCACGTAAGTTTAAGGCAAGAGAAACTTTAAAGGATCATATTAAGGATGAAGTAAAATCTTTGCTGAGGTTTAATGATAGCATTATTAGCGCAGATGTAATTCTTAGCTTTCTGAACAGCCATGAAAGCGTGAAAAAAGCTGAAATTACTTTACACATTCCCGGTCAAACATTAATTGCAGCTGAGGAATCGGATGAATTTACAAAGTCAGCAACTGCTGCAGTTGCAAAATTGTTAAGACAGTTAAAAACATTAAAGTCGAAAAGAAAAAGTAGGGCTAAATGACAATTGTAAATGATAAAGCAATATCAAGAAAAGAATTTATTACTGTAGATTTTTTTTATAACAACGCAAAAAAAATAGGTAAGCTGGAACTTCTATCCGAAAATCCGGACCTGGATAGAAAAATAAGTGATCAGAATTTACACAGACCCGGTTTAGCGTTAGCAGGTTTTGTTGATCTGTTTTCCTATAGCCGCGTTCAAATATTTGGTAACACTGAAGTTAGATATCTTAAAAAGCTTTCTACTGATCAGCAGGAAAAAGCCATTAGGACAATATTCCAGTTCAATGTTCCGTGCATCATTTTAACTAATAAAAATAAACCATTACCAGTTCTTTTAGAGTTAGCAAAAGAAAAGGGAGTTCCTGTATTCGTTTCACCTTACACAACAACAAAGTTAGTTTATCTGCTTAGCGATTTCCTTGATGATCAGTTCTCGCAGCGAATAACAATTCACGGATCTTTTGTTGATGTCTATGGTGTAGGAATTTGTTTTGTCGGTAAATCTGGCGTAGGTAAAAGTGAAGTTGCTCTTGATCTAATTGAAAGAGGGCACAGACTTGTCGCCGACGACGTCATAATTCTTACAAAAAAGGGCGAAGGCATCCTGATTGGCTCAGGAACAGAGTTAGCCAAACATTATATGGAAATCAGAGGGCTTGGCATTATTGATGTTGAACGGATTTTTGGAATCAGAGCAATCAGATATCAAAAAAGACTTGAAATTTTGGTCGAGTTGGAAGTTTGGGATGAAAAAGCACATTATACCAGAACAGGCCTTGATGAAAAAACGATGACAATTTCAGAGATTGAAATTCCGTATATAAAATTACCAATTTTACCAGGTAAAAATATTACAGTTATTTCGGAAGTTATTGCCCTGAATTATCTATTAAAGCACTATGGTTATAATGCAGCTGAATTGTTCCAAAAAAGGCTTTCTGAGAAAATTTCTGATAAAAATTCAAAAACTCAAAGAGCTACGGATTATTTTGAACACGATTTCGAATAAGCACCTGAAAGGCTTGTTTCAGTAACTCTAAATAAGTATTTTTGCGCACCGTTGTATGAAAAAATTATTCTATTTCTCAAAATCTAATCTAAAGTATATTGAAATTAGGCATTTCAAGCTGAAGCTATTTACAGTTTTAAGTGTATCGTCTCTATTATTTGCAGCTTTAAGTGTTGTGCTTTACTATTTTATTGGACTGGGTTCCAACCCTGATCTTACTATTTCATCACTTAAAAATGAGAATCAAGATTTAAAGAAAGAGATCAAACGAATAACTGAATCTTACGAAAAAATAGCCGCTGATGTGAATGAGATTGCAGAGATAAATTCTGAATTAAGAGTAACAGCAAATCTGCAGCCTATCTCTAACGAAGAGAGATTATTAGGTGTTGGGGGAAGTACTGAATATTTATATTCAAATTTTAATATTAAAGATGCTGAGGTTAAAAATCTTCTTAATTCAGTTGAAGGAATGATTCGATCGGTTGAGTTTGAAAAAAATCAAACTTTAGAGATTGCGAATAGGCTAAGTTTGAATGAAGAATTACACAAGTGCATACCTGCAATCAAACCAACAACTGGCAACTATTCTATTGATGGTTTCGGGATGAGAAGACACCCAATTTTAGGTGTTCAAAGATTTCATAACGGAATTGATATAAATTGTGATTATGGCACAACAGTTCGTTCTCCAGGAGACGGCACTGTTGTGATAGTTGAACGACGTGCTGGCTTTGGATTGGTTATTGAAATTGATCACGGTTTTGGTTACAAAACAATTTATGCTCATCTAGCAACAGCTATGGTTAAAGAGGGTGACAAAATAAAAAGAGGGCAAACAATCGCTAAATCTGGTAATTCAGGGCTTTCGTCAGGTCCTCACTTGCACTATGAAGTTCATCACGATGGAATTTCACTTGACCCAACAGACTTTTTCTTTGATGACTTAACTTTTTTTGATCTAGATACTTCAACTACTTCTCTAACGGAAAAATAATATATGATCTGGACAGTTGAACTTGCTGCATATCTGGACGATGCTCCATGGCCTGCAACAAAAGAAGAACTAATAGAATATGCTGACAGAATCGGTGCACCATACGAAGTTATGGAGAACCTTAAAGAACTCGAAGATAGCGATGAGCCTTATGAGTCGATTGAGGATATTTGGCCGGATTATCCTTCTGATGAAGATTTCTTCTATAATGAAGACGAATTTTAACAGGTGCTGAAAGCACCTCGGCAATGAAATCTGCGCTTGTTAAAATCCCCGGGCAAGAACGAGTTAAACAAATCCTAAATAATTTCCTTCAATCTAATTCCGTTCCGCATGCTTTCTTATTTACGGGAATAGAAGGGATCGGGAAAGACAACACAGCAATTCTATTCGCTAAAGCATTAATTGAGACAAACAATAGCAAGAACCCTGATAAAGCTATAAGATTGATCGAGCAACTTCAGGAGCCATATATAAAACTAATTTTCCCGCTACCTCGCGGAAAGAATGAGACTGATACGAGCTCTCCGACTGAAAAACTTACGCAAGAGGAAATAGATTTAGTCAGAGAGCAAATTGAAATCAAGTCAGCAAACCCGTTTCACAAGATTTCAATTCCGAAAGCAAACTCTATTAAGATCAATAGTATCAGGGATATTAAGAAATTCCTATCTATGGACTATGATGAAATTGGTTACAGGTTTGTGATAATTTCGGATGCACATTTGATGAATGAAGAATCACAAAATGCTTTATTGAAAAGTCTCGAGGAACCGCCAGAAAAAGTTATATTTATACTAACCACACCATTTGTTTCAAAGTTAAGATCTACAATCGTATCACGCTGCTGGCGAATAAATTTTGATCCATTAAGTGAAAAAGAGATTAGTGAAATTCTAACTGAATATTTTGAAATAGATCATCCAACTGCTATAGAAGTAGCTCCATTTGCTAATGGATCTGTGCAGTATGCTCTAAATCTTATTGAGATGAACATTCATTATCTAAAAGAAAAAACTATTTCGATACTTCGTTATTCTTTTGGGCGCAAATTCAACTCAGCCTTTGATGAATTGAACTCAGTAATTTCTGATCAGAGTTCTGTTAATTTTCCAATTCTTATTGGTATGATAATTACCTGGTTGAACGATATTCAAAAATTTAGACTAGATATCAAAAAGTATTTTTATAAAGATCACATCGAAACGCTGGAAAAATTTGATAATAAGTTTCCAGATGTAGACCTAAGTGACATTACTTCTCGTCTTGATAGGTTATCGAATTTACCAAGAAACAACATAAGCCCTTCCTTACTCTCCGCAAGTCTCATATTCGAACTTGCTTCAGTCGTTTTGAGTAAACAATAATATCATCTTTAACTCATTTAATTTCTGAATCTTTGAAATTATTTCTTTAATTTTCACAATAAGTTTACAAAAATAATTAGAGGGCAAAATGAAAAAAGTGGTAATTACATCAGCAAAGAGAACTCCAATTGGATCTTTTGGTGGTTCGCTCTCTTCCTTGAC
>JALONF010000117.1 GCA_025455085.1 Ignavibacteriaceae bacterium | reverse complement strand
GGAATTGTGCTCATCAATCTTGCAAGAGCTTTTACATCTTCATCACGATCATTAATTCCATCCAGCATAACATATTCGAAAGTAATCCTTGTTTTGGTTTTCATCGCATAACTTTTTAACGCATCGATGTTTTCTTTCAGAGAATACTTTGTATTTATCGGCATTATTTTATTCCTTATATCTTCAAAGCAAGAGTGAAGTGAAAAAGCAAGTTTCACCTTCAATCCTGTCTCTTCTAACTCTTTAATTTTTGGCGCAATGCCCGCAGTTGAAACTGTTATCTTTTTTAGACTGATACCTGTTGTCAATTCTTCCGCGAAAATTTCAAGTGACTTTACTGTTTCCTTGAAGTTCAGAAGAGGTTCACCCATCCCCATATAAACAATATTAGTTATCACACTTTCTTTATAATCTTTACTGGCCAGTTTGAATTGATCAAATATTTCTCCTGCGGTAAGATTCTTTTTATAGCCCATCAATCCAGTTGCACAAAATTTACAATCAAGCGGACAGCCAACCTGAGTCGAAATGCAAATTGTCGTTCTTTTCTTTTCAGGGATAACAACAGATTCGATCTTGTTTCCTTCAATAGTTTCGAATATATATTTTTTCGTTCTAGTTGAAATTGAAATTGCGCTTGTTGAATAACGAAGTGTATCAATACAAAATTTTTCTGCAAGTTTACTGCGTAATGACTTCGGAAGATTATTCATCTCATCAAAATCATCAACCATATCACCGTACATCCACTTAAAAACCTGTTTGGCTCTGAATGCAGGCTCACCTTCAGAAAGAAAATATTCTTTTAGTTCTGGGAGTGTAAATCCTTTTATTATCTGTTTTTCTTTAATCACAATCCAAAAATAGTCTATCTATTTCCGTTTGACAATACAGTTGAGAAGTGAGTAATCTTTTTAAAATTCGTTGTCTAAGATTTTATATTACACTATTTTTAAAGTGGAAAATAATTCATCTCCAAAATGCATCTAGCTTATCAAATAAAAATTAACGGGGTATAAAATGAATTTTGATTTTACAGAAGAACAGTTAATGATCCAGGAATCTGCTCGTGATTTCGCTCAAAACGAAATAGCTCCTTCAGCAGTTGACCGTGACATAAAAGCAGAATTCCCATACGATATAATCAAGAAAATGGGAGAGCTCGGGTTTATGGGCATGATGGCAGCACCTGAGCACGGCGGCGCCGGTATGGATACGATCAGCTACGTACTTGCGATGATTGAGATATCTAAAGTAGATGCAAGTGTTGGAGTAATAATGTCTGTGAATAACTCACTCGTCTGTTGGGGACTTGAGCAATATGGATCAGATTTTATTAAGCAAAAATATTTAGTCCCGCTTGCAAAAGGTGAAAAGCTTGGAGCATTTGCTCTCTCTGAACCCGAAGCAGGTAGTGATGCAACACAGCAGCACACAATGGCAGATAGAGATGGAGATTATTTCATTCTTAACGGAATGAAGAATTGGATTACTAATGGAACCACCGCTGATTACTATCTTGTTATGGCAACTACAGATAAAGAAAAAGGACACAAAGGAATTTCAACTTTTTTGGTTGAGAAAGGAACGCCCGGTTTTGGACATGGAAAAAAAGAAGATAAGCTTGGTATAAGAAGTTCCGATACTTGCTCATTAACATTCGAGAATTGCAGAGTACCGAAAGAAAATATTGTTTGGGAAGAAGGCAAAGGTTTTAACTTTGCAATGAACACCTTGAACGGCGGCAGGATAGGAATTGCTTCGCAGGCACTTGGAATTGCAGAAGCTTCGTTGGAAGCAGCACTCAAATATTCAAAAGAGAGAAAAGCATTTGGCAAAGAGATAGCTAATCTTCAAGCAATACAATTTAAGCTGGCAGATATGGCTATGAAGCTTGATGCTGCAAAGTTATTAACGTTTAAAGCAGCAGCGTTGAAGGATGCACACAAAAAATATTTTGCAGAGGCCGCTATGGCAAAATTGTACGCTTCAAAGATTGCAGTTGAATGTGCGCTTGAAGCAATTCAGGTGCACGGCGGCTATGGTTATGTGCGTGAATATTTGGTTGAAAGATATCTTCGCGATGCAAAGATTACAGAAATTTATGAAGGCACTTCTGAGATTCAGAGAATTGTGATAGCAAGGTCACTGCTCGATGCAAAATAAGCTGACGATATTTCTATTATCAGCATTGTTCATTTCATCTTCTTTTTGTCAGATTGAAAAACTCAAATGGCAAAAGGCAGATGTTTCCTACGAAAAGCAAATTCATGATAAGAAGAGAAACTATTCTTTTGAATCTGATAACGCCGGAGAGTTTTTAGCTAAATCATTAGCAAATGCTTACTGGTTTTTTATTTCAGATGTTGATGGAGAGAACTGTCCGTTCAGACCATCGTGCTCTTCTTTTCTTTTACAATCAGCAAAAGAGACGAATATTTTCCAGGCTTCGTTGATGTTCTTTGATCGATTTACGCGTGATATGAATTTGGCAAAGGGGCATGATCATTATCCAATAGTCAGTTCGGGTCATTTTTATGATCCGCCGCATAATTATACTTTAAATCAGGGAAGAATTAATTATCTGCCTCCTTCATTCATTGTTGATGATGAATGAGAACCATATTAACAATAATTTTTTTAATTCCGCTTCCTGTTTTTTCTCAATCACTTGCATTTGATTTTCATTCGCCTGAAAACATAAAAAAATTTGCCGACTATCTTTTTTGCGAGGGAGATTACCTTCGGGCTATCGAACAATATGATTTCCTCAATCAGAATCTTGATAATGATACAACTGAGTTTAAAGTGATGTTAGGGTATTCAGAGCTTGGACTTTTTCAGAAATCGAATGAAATTTTTAAAGGAGTTAATCATAAGTCAATTTTCTATCCGGATGCTTATTTACTTTCTTTGAAAAATAAGTTACTAATTGAACCTCAGATGATTAAGGATACAAGCATTTCCTCATTAGACTCTTTTCAGTTAAAAAGTTTCTGCAGGCTAACCACTATCTCGATGCTCTATGATGATGAGTTTAATATTCCTGAAGAAAAATTCATTTCTCCTTTTGATGAAGATGAACGGAATTCAGTCTTGGCATTCTATGACTATAAAGTTGAACCAAAGTATAAAAGTCCTGCACTTGCAGGAGTTCTTTCCGCAATTATTCCCGGCAGCGGTAAAATGTATGTCAGTGAATGGGGTGATGGTATCACGGCATTGGTTGTAACAAGTTTATTTGCTTTCCTGGCTTATGATAATTTTAATGCTGATCATAACACACGAGCCTGGATATTTACCGGACTTGGTGCTTTCTTCTATGCTGGAAATATTTATGGTTCAGTCGCATCTGCACAGATATTTAATGCCAGAATTGATTTTGAATTTAATGACGGATTAAAATTTTTTCTTAAGCAACGAAATTATTTTTTACCCGAGTATGACTTCTGTAAGTAAAATATTATATATTGTATTAATGGTGCTGATTGCAACAGCGAATTTGTCCGCACAGGATGTATTTGCTGAACAGTTTAATTATGCAAAAAGATTATATGAAGAAGAAAAGTATTTCGATGCGGTTACTGAATTCAAACGTCTGTTATTTTTTTATGAAGGGGATAATTATAGTTTTGAAAGTAATCTTTTAATCGGATTAAGTTATAAAGAAGCTGCAAAGTTCTCAGAAGCAATCCAACATTTTACTTTAGCCGAATTAAATTCAAGTACGGAATATGAGGTGTTTGAATCAAGGATAGAAATAATTAAAGTAAACATACTGCGGAGAACAACTCAAAGAGCTTTTGCTTTACTGGATTCACTTGAGAACGATGTAAGATTTAGGAAAAATTCAGAAGAAATAAATTACTGGCGTGGTTGGGCTTACATCTTTTCAGATGACTGGAAAAAAGCAGCCTCCTATTTTTCGAAATTGGAAAATTGTCATCAGCTTTCACAAATATGTGATTCACTGGATAACGATCTTTACAATCCTCAACTGGTAAAATTTTTGTCAATTGTCCCGGGTGCAGGACAATTCTATACTGGTGAGTATGTTAGCGGACTTATCTCTATTGGCTGGAATGTACTATGGGGTTATCTTACTATTAATGCTTTTATGGAAGATAGAGTATTTGATGGCTTAATGGTTGGAACTTTGCTTTGGTGGAGGTTCTATTCGGGCAATATTCAGAATGCAGAAAAATTTGCAATTGAGAAGAATCTGAAAATGACAAATTTAGCTTTGCGTTATCTTCAGAATGATTATAGTGGGAAAAAGCCGTAAAATTAACCGATAAATAAAAAAAGGTGTTATTAAATAGCCCTCAGGTCATATTTTGGCTTGATGAGGTGCGGAATTTTTATAAATTTCCGATGAACTTTTCTGAAATTAGTCAGCTTTGTTAGAAAAGGAAATTTGAAAATAGAATTAAATCATAAAGGAGTACTATTATGGCTATAATGATAACTGAGGAATGCATTAACTGTGGTGCTTGCGAACCTGAATGTCCGAATACCGCAATTTATGAAGGTGGTGTTAGCTGGGAATTATCTGGTAAATCTTATGGTGATGGTGATGCAGCTCCTTCCGGAGCAACTGGATTTTACTCTTCAGAATTTTTCTACATTGTTCCTGATAAATGCACGGAGTGTAAAGGCTTTCACGATGAACCACAATGTGCAGCTGTTTGTCCTGTTGACTGCTGTGTCCCCGACCCGAAACACGTTGAAACAGAAGAACAGCTTCTCGCCAGGAAAGATTATCTAGATGGATTGGGAAGGTAATATTGATCATTGTTCAACCCCGACTTTGTCGGGGTTTTTCATTTTAAACCAGTCTCCTCTGTGAATTGAATCCTTTCTTTTTTAATTTGCTGCAGTAAAGTTTATATCGTAATAAATTTTTTCCAAATGAAAATTGGTAAATACAAACTAAGTATAATTGAATCAGGATTTTTCGGACTCGATGGTGGAGCAATGTTCGGAATTATTCCCAAAGTACTATGGCAAAGAACTAATCTCCCGGATGAAACCAATCGCGTAAAACTCGCAACGCGCCATTTGCTGCTTGAAAGTAAATCAAAAAAAATATTAATTGATACAGGAATGGGCAGCAAATGGGATGAGAAGTCGAGAAATATTTATGCGGTTGATGAAAGCCGATCAATGAATTCAGCACTTACTCAAAAGGGACTAAAAGCTGAAGATATAACAGATGTTATACTTACTCATCTTCATTTTGATCATACCGGCGGCTCAACAGTATTAGCTAATGGTAAACTTGAACCAGCATTTCCAAATGCAAACTACTTTGTACAAAAACAAAATTTTGATTGGGCAAGAAATCCCTCGGATAGAGATAAAGGAAGTTACATCAAAGAAAATTTTATCCCATTATATGAGGAAGGAGTCTTAAACTTCATAATTGGAAATGCAAAGTTCGATGATGAAATTGAATTCGTTGTAATTAATGGACATACATTCGGTCAGCAGATGGTGAAAATTTCTGATGGCAGTAATACTATTTTGTTTTGTTCAGACCTGATGCCGTTTGTTTCGCACATTCCACTGCCTTATATAATGGGTTATGACCTTCAGCCGCTTGTTACATTGGAAGAGAAGAAAAAGTATTTGAAGATGGCAGTTGGTGAGAACTGGAAATTGTTTTTTGGTCACGACCCTGATGTTGCATCCGCAACTATAAAAATATTTGGGGAAGGTTATTTAGCTGATGCAAAATTTACATCATTGGAAGAAGGTTGAAATGGAAGGTTTTGATTATATCTGTAAGCTGGATGAACTGCAGGAATTTAAAGGCAGGAAGTTTATAATTAATGATATTGAAATTGCTGTTTTTAAAATCAATTCAGAAGTTTTCGCTCTGAATAATATTTGTCCTCATCAGCAGTCACATCTCATTTATGATGGATTTGTTGAAGATGAATTTGTAGTCTGTCCGGCACATGGCTGGAAGTTTAATTTACGAACTGGGAAAAAAGATTCAGGAAGTAATGGATTGGATTCGTATCCTATCGAAATAAAAGATAGCCAGGTATACGTTAAAGTTCATCCAAAAAATTTAAGATGGTAGCCCTAACCCTCCCATGAAAGTAGAGGGAATAGAAAGCTGATAGAATGAAACTAACTAATGAAATTGTAATCCTTAAAGCTAAAGCAGTTGGTTTTGATTTAGTTGGTTTTGCAAAAGCTGATATCCTAAAGCATGAATCTGAGCATCTTCAGCAATGGCTTGATAAAAATTTTCAAGCTGGAATGGATTATATGAAGAAGAACTTTGAGAGACGAAAAGATGTAAGACAGATTCTCCCGGAAGCTAAATCTGTTATTTCTCTCGGACTTAATTACTACACACCGTATTCATATTCAAATGAAGAAACAAAAGGCAAAGTATCCCGGTATGCGTGGGGAAAGGATTATCATTTAATTATCTGGGCTATGCTTGATGAACTTGAGGAAGAACTTAAAAAAGTTGATCCGCAATTTGAATGTATCTCATATGTTGATACCGGACCAGTGATGGATAAA
>JALONF010000116.1 GCA_025455085.1 Ignavibacteriaceae bacterium | reverse complement strand
CCATCAAAAGAAATATTAATATTATAAGTGTCCGGGAACAATCCTATGTTTTTAATATAAGCTTTATAAACTCCGGTTCCTGTTGATGCACCAAAGTAATATTTATCTGCAGTGGACATTGTTGCCATATAATTTTGATTTATATCATGCATTTTAGACTGATAAATTTGCCTGTTATTATCATCCTGTATAAAAGCCACAACCCTCAAGCTATCCATCTCAACTGCCTGCAGAAAAGCAGCTGTTGGAACATATTGTAAACTGATAAATGTGGAATCTCCCGGGGCAGGAATTGTGAAAGCGGTACCCACTGCATTGGGCATCATCTTGCGGCATATACTGTAAAAAGTGGTTTCTCCATTACCACCCGTTTCTCCATTACCACCCGGTGGTGTGCTATAGGCTACTGTTCTTTCAGTCAAAGCCACTCTTAATTTAACATTGCCAAAAGTAGTTACGTCAGTAGGGTCCCTGATTATTTTTACTCCTACTTCTATAAGATTATTTGATATTACACCCTGCGAAATAATAATCTTAAATGGTGCGAATTGAGCATTTCCGTTTGCAACTGCAGATGTAAAAGCACCCTGTGTTTCTGAGATTTGCGTTCCATTAACATCTATCCAGGGAACATAATTACAGCCATAATAATTGGTACGTGTCGTATTATCAGACTGGTTTAGTATATACATTGGGTCACCGGCTCCTGGCCACCAAACATTATAAACTATGTGAGAGATTAAACCCGAATTAACATAATTGTGAGTTGTTGCCGTATACCAGGCAGTGTTTAATTGTGCACAAGGCCCACAAGATGCATTCGTAAACCTTTCAACCAAAGTGAGTTTGTCGTAAGCATTCAGTTGTGAGATGAAGGCAAATGCCAGTAAAACAAATATTACTTTCTTCATATCTATCTCTAATTTATTTAAATGAATGATTATTATCTTCAAAGTACACATTACTTATTTCAGCAAATTCATCTTTCTCACTGATGAAAAATCTCCTGCCACCATTTTATAAAAGTAAACTCCTGATGCGAGATTTGCACTATTAAAAGAGACCTGATAATTGCCCGGGTTTTTAACTTCATTTACCAAAACTGCTATTTCCCGGCCGATTACATCGTAAATTTTTATGGACACCATCGAAGCTTCCGGGACTTGATATTTTATCAAAGTAATCGGATTAAAAGGATTCGGATAATTCTGACTCAAGCTGAATTCAGATGGAATACCTTGTTCAACATTCTCCACTCCGGAAATTATATCAATTGTGAATACTTCATCACTTACGTCAGCAACAAGGCCATCATCAACATTAGTAATTCTTATCAAGCATTGATTTGAAGAATCCTGTGCTTCCACAATCCAGGAATAAGTTCCGGTATTCGGAGTTGATTCTGCAATTGTTGACCAGATTGAACCATTATCAACACTCAATTCTATTTTTACATCATAAACATTTACATCCGTCCAGGTTATCTCTTCCGTTTCACCAACTACCCATACCTCTCCGCCGTTCGGAGATTGGACTGTTAGGCTTGAGTAGTTCAACCAGTTATTTATCGTATAATTATAATCTTGATACATTGCTGTATTGTTGAAGCGATATGGACGACCGGCTATATAAGTAAAACCACCGTGATTCTCCTTTTGAATTCTGAACCCGGCCACGAAATTTGTTCCTACATTATCATCAAAAATCGGAACCGCTTCTGATCCCACATCGAGTACAACAAATTGATTTCGATCATTTGTGCCGACAGCTGCAATGTTTACTAAACTGTCATCGAGAGCTATTAATTGAGTTAGTGCTGACAACCCCGAGAAGGAAGTAATGCCGCAGTAAGTCTGGAAACCTGTATTAAAAAATTCAGCTCCTTCTCTTGTGGCAAGCAAAAGATTTCCTCCGTTGATAACATAATTAAGCATTTCGGCCGGCTTATAGAAAACTTCATCGCCTCCATAGCTGTTTCCAATCCAAATAACTTTTTTGTACATACTTAATATTGAATTTGGGATAGATCTGTTAAAAAGGTTAACATTCTGAATATTAGGATTTACTCCATAATTAAAACCTTGATTACCAAATAAGTCCCATACATCTACCTTGTGATTACCAAAGCATGCAGAACTGCTGTAAAAATTTAACATCTCGGTACTATAAGTTGCATAAGCAATACCGTTTACAACAAGTATATCGGAACCTTGTCCTAAAACAGTAATATAGTCTTTAGCGAGATAAGTGTGCTGATCTGTTCCATCACTTACTGTAAGTGAAACTGAATACGTTTGTTCATCAGTGTACACCCAGGATGGATTCTGATCATCAGAATCTATATTTCCATCATTATCAAAATCCCATTCCCAGGAAACGATATTTTTTCCCGTAGCTGCTACTGAATGATCTGTAAAGTTCACGGTAAATGGTGACGCTCCAAGTGTTTCATCAGTGGTAAAGGATGCGTTGGTGCGATCCACAGAAATAATATTTGTCATTACTGATTGAAACATTTGCTGGGAGAAATGATCCTGAATAAAAGCAACTACTCTTATACTATCTAAATTAACCTGCTGTAAGAAATCAGCGGTAGGTATGTATTGAAAACCCATTTCAACTGAATCGCCGGGAGCTGGAATTTCGAATGAACTTCCATAACCGTCCGGAAGCATTTTACGCGCAACACTGTAAAAATGAGATTCTCCATTTGTGCAGCAGGATGGACTGACTACATAAACTTGTTTCTCAGTGAGGGCAATTCGTAACCTTGGATTATCAAATGTTGTTGCATCTGAAGGATCGCGGATAATTTTGACCTGCACATGAATAACATCGTTAGACAGTACTTCCGGAGTTAAAATAATTTTAAAAGGAGAGTATTCAGCATTACCTGCATTGACTGCATTTGTAAACGATGTTTGATTCGTTGCAACATTGGTACCATTAACTTCTATCCAGGGCACGGCGTTACATCCATAATAACTCGTTCGAAAATCATTATCAGTTTTGTTAAGTAGATGCATGGGGTCGCATTCACCGGGCGATGGCCAGTAAACATTATAAACTATATGAGTCATTTGAGCAGTATTAATTAGATTATTTGTGGTAGCATTATACCATGAGTTGTTAAGAGTAGCACAGGGACCGCAGGAACAATTTGTAAACCTTTCAACTAATGAAAGTTTATCGTAAGCACCCGCCGAACCAACAAAAACAGCAAGTAAAAAAATAATTGTAAAATTTTTCATATTGACCTCGCGGATCTAATAGTTTATAGCTAATAATTAATTTAGTTTGAAACAAATGAAAATAATTCAATTTTATCAACAGAATCTTTTCCTATTTCATTTACATCCACTCCCTGGTCCCACAAATGATAAAACAAAATGCTGCAGGCTTCTGCAAGTTGCTTGTGTTCAATATAGATCATAGTCAGCTCATTTTGTACAGGTACCGGCTGCTCAAGGGCAAACATTACTTTTTCCTGATCAAAGACAAGCATTTTTATAGGTAGTTTTTTTACAACTCTTGCTTGCTGTCCCAGTTTTAAAGATTTTTTTACTGAACTCAAAAGCCAGTCAACTTCTTTAAGTTCTTTCAGTTCATAAATATCTTTGCAGGAGCCGCCTCTTTTCAAAAGTTTAAATTCCTCATCTTCCTGCTCTTCAAGCCTGTCTGAAGTATCACAGGCATACGGTCCTTTATTTAAAGTTAACATTTCTCTTTTAGTACTCTTAACACAGGCGGTGTATCTTTTATGAATTTGTCCTTTCTCTTTCATCACGTCAATAAATTCGAGGGGATTAACAATCGATTTGCTGCTTTGAAAAATGGGAGTGAAAACTTCGGAAACCTGATTGATTAATTCCTTTTTTCTTTCAAGGTCCTTTTTATATGATTCAACAACTCTCTCAAGTGCAATTTGTGGTTCGACAGCTTCGTAGAGTTTATTTTTTCCAAGTTTCTTTTCAATACAAATATTTCGGCTGACAAGTTTGTTCAGCACTTCATAAATTTTTGTCCGTGGAATATTGACTGCCTCCTGAAGTTCTAAAACGGTGAACATTTTACCACTTAGTAGTGTCATATAAACTTTGGCTTCGCGCTCGGTAAGCCCGATCTCAATGAAAGATCGAAGATATTTTGAAGTATCCATAGGTTTGATTTTTATTCAATTACCTTTAAAAGGGGTTAACAATTAATAATTTTACCCCGTTGGGGGTATAAACTACAAAATGGATAGAAAAGTATCAAAAAAAATAATTGGCAAGTGCAAATAAATGCTGAATTTGAAGGAAATAAATTTAATTGAGCTGACTCAATCGAAGGTTGAGCCTGTCTGAAAAATTTCCTTCGTTGCTTTATTCTGGATGTAAACTACAAAATTTAGCTTCTCAAGATTCCACGAAGAAAGCAATGCATCTGTAAATGTAAATGTCAACTCCCCCTGATCTATTAATTGTCTTATCGGTGTTCCTTCCTTAGTTGGAAGCATCAGTCGTGTAACATCATAAAATTTTGTTTCACCATTTGAACCTGGTGCCTGCTCAAACTCGATATCAGTTTCTGTAAGCACAGTATGTATAACCAAATCACTCAAATTTATCGATGAAGTATCAATAAATTTTATATTGACATTAACCGAATAATCTCCCTCGAGAATAGCTCCGACATTAATATTAAACCTTGGAGTAATTGAAAGTCTTGAATCAACTGCAGCTTTTACACTGTTTGAATCAGTTGAAATCGGTTTTAAAATTCCGTCAATAACAGTTGTCGGTGCAAAAAATATATTATAATAACTAATTCTTGCATCACAAATTTCCTTTGCTGCTAAATAGAAGAGGTCGTTTGGAGCTGGAAAGTTTGTTGGAAATTTTACTGCAACTAATTTACTTCTGCCATAAGATTGATTTGTCAGCTGTTCAACTATCTTGTTAGATATAACACAAGGATTACAACTCACATTGGCAAAATCTTCTACAATAACAACCTTGCTCGCTGATTTAACACCTGCAGTATTATCAACTTTTAATTTTAGAACAACATTTCCAGTTGGAGTTAAATCGGATGAGGTTGGCGGATTTGTATTACAACTAACAACCAGCAGAAATGGAATTAACAGTAAGAATAATTTATTTCTCATTTTAAGTAAATTAATGTTTTTTAATTGCTAACTGCAAATTATCCAATATTGCTGAATTAATGAAAGAAATAATTTTCCCTTATGCAGGATGGAATGATTAAGGGCAAAAAAAATGCCGTTATTCATTATCAGAACAACGGCATCTTTTAACTTATAAAAGAATATTAATATTCAGAACCCGTTGAGGTTTCAGCGTTAGCGATCCAGAATCCACCGATGCTCAGTATTTTTGTATCTCCCCAGGTTTTAACTTCAACTGTAAAACCATCACGCGATACAGAAATTGGTTTAACTGCATATTTAACAGCAGTACTTTTATCTACATCAATCATGGTAATTCCAACTGTAACATCAGGTTTGTTTTCGAATGGCTTTAAAAAGCTAACTTCAACAGTGAATTTTCTTTCACCTTGATTATCATGCAGGGTGTAGTATTTAGTTTCCGAATTACCACCCCAGACTCCACTTAGAACCTGAGATTGGCTGAACGCAACCGCTGAAACCATTAAAAATAATCCAAGGGTTAATATGAGTTTTTTCATTAGGACCTCCGTTTTTGTTTGTTTATGGATAATTAAGTAGTTCTGTAAAAAACCTTTTGAAATATAAATATTCTATAACTCAAAAAACATTTATTTTGTATTCAAATTATCATTTTTGAGCTTTTTAAGGTCTGATTTGCTCAATCCGGCCAAAACTAAATTATATGAATCATCAATCCATTCAAAAATTTGACCTGTGGAAATAGAACCATTAATTATAATCGTATTCCAATGTTTTTTATTCATATGATATCCAGGTTGAACAACCTCGTATTCTTCTCTAAGTTCAACAGCTTTTTCAGGATCACATTTAAGATTTATTTGCAAAGGAACGCTTTCAAGCGAAGCCAGAAGAAAAATCTTACCCATAACCTTAAATACAAGTGTTTCTTCGTCGAAAGGAAACTCCTCAGTAACTCCTTTTTTCTTCAGACAGTATACACGGATTTGCTCGATGTTCATTCAGGTGCAAATTGCTTTATTTCTAAATTGTTAAATTGTTAATGATAAATTAAATAATTTCAATGATTTTTTACTTCAACGGACAATTTCTTAATCTTTCAGATATTAACATCTCCCCTTTTGATCGAGGATTTCTTTTTGCTGATGGAGTTTATGAATCAGTACGCACTTACAACAAGAAACTTTTTAGATATAAAGACCATCTCGATAGATTAAAAAGAAGTCTGAAAGAAACCAGAATTGATTTTAAAGAACTTGATTCTATTGAAAATATTATTTACGAGTTAATGATTAAAAATGAAATCGATGGCGAAGCACTGGTATATATTCAGATAACACGAGGAACAGCAATGCCTCGCACTCACAGTTTTCCAAAAGAAAAAACTTCTCCCACAATATTTATTTCCGTTCAGGAATTAAAAGAAAGCACTGAAGAACAAACAAATGGTGTAAAAGTAATTCTTCAGGAAGATGTACGCTGGCTTAGATGTGATATCAAATCTATTTCTCTTCTGCCGATAGTGCTTGCAAGTCAAAAAGCGTCAGACGAAAATGCAGCCGAAGCAATTCTTGTACGAGACGGAATGATTACTGAAGGAACTCACACAAATTTCTTCGCGGTTAAAGAAGAAACTCTTTACACCGCTCCAAAGTCAAGATTAATTCTCGAAGGTATAACCAGAAAAGTAGTGCTGGAGTTTTGTGACAAATTCAAAATAGACTATCGTGAAGAATTTATTTACAAAGATGATCTGAAAAGCTTTGACGAATTTTTT
>JALONF010000115.1 GCA_025455085.1 Ignavibacteriaceae bacterium | reverse complement strand
TAATAGTGAGCAGTTAGCTCTATTGGAATAACACTCAATCCATCCTCAACTTCAAAAACAAAAACCTGATTATTGATGAAAGCTGTAAGGTTAGGTGCATAAGCTGATTTCTTTATATACTCTACATTCAGACCAAGAATAAAATTAGTTGAAAACCTGTATCGGATATCCAATCCGGGATTCCAAATATTTTCCAGCGTAAAAGATCTATTTCTGACTTCCGGGTTTGAGGAATTGGGATTAAGATATATTTCCGCAGAGGTTGTATAGACAGCATTCACCGCTATTCCAATCCCTCCCGCACCGAATTGCGCAAACGATGATGTGTTGAATAATATAATTAAGAGTAAAAATAATTTGAACATGATCATTGAAGATAATTTCTACAAATGAACTTGAACAATTTCTTTTAAAAAAGAAAACCCCCGATTCATACCTTAATATTTATGAAAGGGGGGTAAAAAATTAACTATAAATTTAATAGCCGTAGAACAAGTGCCTGTTATCAACTATATCTGCTTTCTCTTTGATCTCACTCAGCCATGCATTTAATGAAGCAGTTTTCTTTTCCTGGATAAAATTATTCCTGATCATCCCGGCTTGATTCTGGTAAGCAGTTGAATCGAACGGAGTTTTATCCGCAAGATGAAGAACAACATAACCCCTCAAGCCTCGAATCGGTTCAGATGTTTGGCCTTTTTTCATTGAAAGCGCTGTAAAAATAACAGCGTTATCTTTACCTAAAATTGGAATCGATGTAGTTGAATTAAACTTGCCTGTGTTAACAACCTGTATTCTTGAATCAATCTGGCTGACTTTATTCAATTCATTGCCAGTTTTTTTCATCACATCTTTAGCAAGCTCAAGAGCTTTTTCATATTGCTTTTCGATGACACACAGTTGTCTAACTTTCGGCTGATTATCTTCAAATTTCTCAAGCCCATCTGATATAACTTCCGATATTTTTGCAACAACGTATCCACCAGCTATTTTATGCACTTCGCTAATTGAATTCAAACTGTTCTCAAAGGCAAAAGCAATTAATCTTTTATTGGCACCAAGTCCGGGAATTGATAAACTCTTTTGCACAAAACTTGCACTCTGCTGAATCTGATAACCCATCAGCTCAGCTTCTTTCTCAAAACCATTCTTCTTGGCAAGGAAGGAAAAATCATTTGCTGCAGTGAATTTTGCATCACGCGTTGTGGCTGATTCCTGGATGGCGTTATTTATTTTTTCAACAACATATTTACTGGTTGACTGATCGGTTACAAGAATAATGTGATAACCAAAAGTAGTTTTAATGGGTTTTTGAACTTCACCAACTTTGGCAGAAAAACACGCATCTTCAAATTCCTTAACCATCATCCCTTTACCAAACCAGCCAAGATCGCCACCATTTTTTGCTGAGCCAGGATCTTTGGAATATTCTTGAGCTGTTTTAGCAAAGTTAGCTCCATTTTTCAATTCCTGATAAATACGATCAGCCTCAGCAAGATTTGCAGCATCATCACCCATCTGTGAGACTAAAATATGTGAAGCTTTGATAGATTTTTCAGAAGTTGGGATTACATTTAAAAGGTGATACAATTCATATCCGCCTCTCAATGATGGGAACGGACCAACTATGAAACCTTTCTGAGCATTTTTTAATGCGTTGATTGCCTGATTAGAAAGTCCCGAAACACTGAAAGTATCAACTGAATAAGGAGTTTCGGAATAGATATCGACAAAGTATTTAAAGTCGGAAGTATCATTCTCTGCCATCCGTTTAACATTTTCAAGATTTTTAATAACCAGCATACTATCAGCATTCGATGGTTCATTCCTGAAAAGCACAAAGCTAAGTTTTCTTTGTGCATTTATTTTAAACTTATCAGGATTGGCATCATAAAAATTTCTCAAATCCTTTTCTGTAATATTTAGGGCTGAATCAGGGAAAAGTGCATTTGCGAAGAGTGCAAATTGACCTTCCATAAATGTATTCTGCTCAATAAATTTTCTTTTAATCTCATCTTCACTTATTGTCATTCCAGCTTCTAGTAAGCTCTGCAGCTTTTCCCTGTATCTTGTTTGCTTCACAATCTCTTCAGCTTGAAGGAGAATCTGTTCGTTCTGCGGATTGAAGATAGCCTCTTCATACATTTCACGATTAAATCTGCCAAGTGAATCGATAAAGTTTTGTTTAAGGAATGCTGGAGGATCATCACCAAGTATAATATCTTTTATTTCCTGATTACTGACTGAAATTCCAAGTCTTTGAACTTCCAGTTCAATCAATTTTTCTGTTATAAGTGTTTCCCAAACCTGATCTCGGAACTGATCAAACTGCTCCTCAGGAACATCGTTGCCTGTCTGCTGCTTTTGGGACTCTCTCTGTCTTTCAATAGCTTGCTGATATTCCTGATAGGATATATCTATACCATTAACTGAACCAACATTATTAGAACGTCCACCTATTGCTTCGAGTACATTTGAATCCGAAATTACCATAAAGAGTACAAATAGTGCACCAACTGTAATAATAAAGACGGGAGCTAAGTTTCTCATTTTAGCCATCATTCCCATATCGAAAAAATCTCCATTTTAATTCAAAAAATAAGGATACAAACATAGAGACGGACTGTTTAAAAATCAATTAAAATTAAAGTAATTAATAGTTATTAATATGGACAAATGTGTAATCATTTTATGAATTTAATGATTTTGTTTATTTGATTTTCAAATCAATGAAACCTATTTTAGCCTGTCATCAATTAAAGAAAAATTAGTAAAAAGCTTGGAAAAAGTTGAATTTTTAAAGAGTGTCCCAATTTTTTCAGAACTCAGAGATGAGACGCTCGAACAGCTATCCAGATCTGGTTCAGTCCAGAGCTTTTCAAAAGAATCAATCATCTTATCTGAGAAGGAAGCAGGCTCTGCCTTGTTCGTAATCATTTCAGGCAAGGTTAAAATTTCAAGGATAAGTTCCGAAGATGATGACAAAGAAGTAATACTTTCAATTCTTAATCCATCTGATTTTTTTGGGGAGATGTCTTTGCTTGATGGGCTAGAGAGATCAGCAACTTGCACAGCAATGGAGGATTCAAAAATTTTAATTATTCAAAGGAATGATTTCCTTAAACTTTTAGAAGATCACCCGGAAGTCTCCATAGCATTATTGCAGGAACTGACACAAAGACTCAGAGCAGCAGGGATGAAAATAAAAGCCCTGTCTCTCAAAGATGCCGAAGGAAAAGTTGCAACAGTTCTTCTCCAATTGGCAGATGATATTGGAAAGATAAAACAAGGCGTCGTTGAAATTGAGAAATTACCTTTTCAGCACGAGCTGGCAAATATGGCAGGGACTTCCAGAGAGACAATTTCACGCACTTTACATGCATTTGCAAAAAAAGGATTGATCGAACTTGAAGGCTCAAGATTAAGAATTGTTGAATACGAAAAATTCAAGGAATTATACGGCTTATAAGAAATCCTCCCATGGTTACAGTGAAAACAGATTTACATATGCATTCGTACCATTCAGATGGTTATCATTCTCCTGAAAAAGTAGTTGAAAAAGCTAAAAACCAGGGTATTAAAATCATGAGCATCACTGATCATGATAGTGTTAACGCCTTCGGTGAGGCAAGTGAATACGCAAAAAAATTTGGTATTGAAGTCATACCGGGAGTTGAAATCAGTACTGACATTCGGGATACGGAAGTTCATATACTTGGTTATTTTGTTGACCCGAAGAATAAAGACCTCGAGCATTACCTAAATTTCTTCAGAGAGGAAAGATTCAAGCGTGCAATCAGAATGGTCAAAAAACTTAATATTCTCGGACTGGATATTACAATTGATGATGTTATGCTCTTTGCTAAAGACTCAGCTATCGGCAGACCACACGTCGCACAGGCTCTGCTTGCCAAAGGACAGGTAAAATCATTCTTCGAAGCATTCTATAAATTTATTGGAAATCATGCCCCTGCTTATGAACGAAAAGTTCATCTATCACCCCAAAGTGCTTTCAAAATTATTAATGATGCTGGTGGTTTATCATTTATAGCTCATCCTGGAAATATGCCTGAAATACTTATCAAGGAACTAATTGATGCGGGTGTTGACGGGATTGAAGTCATTCATCCCTCCCATTCCCCGGAGCAGGTTAAGTTCTATAGAGGAATCGTAATCGAATATTTCCTGCTTGAATCAGGAGGCTCTGATTTCCACGGCGGCAAAAGAGAAGATGATGAAAATATTGGTAAATACTACACTTCATCAAAGGTAGTTGATACCATGCGGACAAGACTTGTTAACAATCTTGAATGAATCCGGAGCTATTTTTTTAGACTTTCAAACCTGATTATTTTTTATAACTTTCGTCAAGAGCTAAAGCAAAATTTTAGAGAGGTACGATCAGCAAATTTCTACACTTAACTTACTTTTGGGAGATAGAAAATGAGAATTTTATTTTTTTTGTTAATCGTACCAGCATTACTTTTTACAACCACAGCACAGCAATTCATTAATTGGAAAAACTACACCGCACTAAAAAATGTCCGGGCTGTAACAATCAGCTCTGACGGATTTTGGAGTGCTGCTTCAGGTGGTGCATTTCAATATTCAACGGGTACTAATCAATTTACAACGCTGCATAAATCTGATGGACTGCAAGGTAATTCTCTAACATCTGTAATCGTTGATAATTCAGGAAGAACTTGGTTCGGGAGTGTTGAGGGGATAATTGATATTTATGATGCCAGCACTACTAAACTTGAAGTTATTCTCGACATCTATAATTCAAATCAAATAAATAAAAGAATAAATGATTTTGCTTCAGTTAGTGATACAATAATTGTTTCCACTGACTTTGGCGTTTCCCTGATTAACGCAAACAGCTTCCTCTTCCTTGACACTTATTTTAAGTTTGGCACTTTCCCTTCAAATACCAGGGTTAACAGCACGCTAAAATCAGGATTGTTCTATGTTTGCACTGATCAGGGAGTTGCAATTCAAAAGCCCGGTGCTTTTAATCTTTCTGCTCCTGAGTCATGGGATGTTTATTCCCTCGCACAGGGACTTCCCTCAAACAAAGCTTTGAAAGCAGGATTATTTCAAGAACAATTAATTGTGAGCACAGATAAAGGTTTCTCCCGATTTACAAATAATACCTGGAGTAATTTCATCCCGGGACTAATCAATACTAATATCGCCGACTTTCAAATCAACGGAGATTCTATTCTGATTGTCGCACAAAACAATGTTTATCTTTACTATAACGACGCTTTGAATGTACTGTATAATTCAGCAGTTGCAATTTCCCGAATTGATTACAATAAAACTTTAGGAATAGTTTGTGCAAGCACTGACGGTTCACTATATCTGAATCCTCAGCTTACCGGTGAGTTCCTTTCACCAAATGCACCACCTGTAAACCAATTCCCTTCAATGAGTGTGGATGCAAACAGTAAATTCTGGTCTGCAAGCGGAAAAGATGTTACAGGTATTGGGTATTATACACTTGAAAGCGAGACCTGGAACCATTTCAATACTTCAAATACACCTGAATTACCAACCAATGCGGTTTATCATGCATATACATCCGGCACAACGGCTTACTTAGGAGGATGGGGTTATGGTTTTCTTGAAGTTAATGGTGAGAATAAAAGGTTATTCAACAGAACAAATACAGGGATGCAGGGAATACCTCAGAATCCTGACTTTTTAGTTATAACCGGATTTGAAAAAGATTCACGAAACAATTTATGGGTGCTTAATTTTTGGTCAGTTGAGAAAAATACACTTTCAATGAGAACACCCGATAGTGTCTGGTATCATTTCACAATTCCTGCAGCGCAAAATCTAATTTTAAAAGAACATTATAATTTGGTCATTGATCCTTATGACACAAAATGGTTCTCTTGTGCTGATCCTACAAGACTGGGCTTATTCTATTTCAACGAAAATAGAACTTATGAAGATCCATCTGATGACAGATCTGATTATCTGACCACTGCTGATGGATTAAACACAAATGACATTCGCGATGTTGCAGTAGACAGAAGAGGTGACATTTGGGTTGCAACGAGTCTTGGAGTAAATGTGATAACAAATACTAGCGCTATACCAACCTCCGGAAGTTCTTCACTCAGAATATCAAGTGTCTTTACTTTACGTCAGCAGTCGGTTAATGCCATCGCTGTTGATCCGTTAAACCAGAAATGGATTGGAACAAACGAAGGATTGCTTCTGGTAAACTCTGACGGCTCAAGACTGATCACTACATTCACCGCTCAGAACAGCGCTCTTCTTTCAAACATTATCAGAAGTATTGCAATTGATGAGAATAGAGGAATTGTTTATGTGGGAACAGACGAGGGACTAACATCATTTGAAACACCATACATTAAACCTCTTGAAAGTTTTGATGAACTTTTTGTTTATCCGAATCCCTTTAAAATAAAAAGTGGGAACAATCTTTTAACGATTGATGGATTGATTCGAGATACAGATATTAAAATTCTGACCATTGATGGAACACTCATAACTGAATTCTCTTCACCCGGTGGAAGAACTGCCTACTGGGACGGTAAAGATGAAAGTGGAGAATTAGTCAGCACAGGCATTTATATTATTGTTGCTTTTGATACAGAAGGTAACGAAGTAGTAACGGGTAAAGTTGCTGTGCTGCGTGAATAAAAAGCACTTCTTATTTTAAAATTCCTTGTTCATTATTCGTTATTCAAATGATTGATTTTTCCAACATTTCACTTCAATTCACCGGAGAATATCTATTCCAGAATGTAAACCTTAAAATTAGTTCCGGCGATAAAATTTGTCTCGTCGGTTCAAACGGTACAGGCAAGTCATCTCTGCTAAAAATGCTGGTTGGACAAATTGAACCTGAAAGCGGATCAATCAACAAGCAAAAAAATATTACAATCGGTTATCTTCCGCAGGATCACGTAATACATCGTGGCAAGACTTTAATTGATGAAGTCTTCACTGCCCTTTCGGATATCAAATATCTTCACCAGAAAGAAAAAG
>JALONF010000114.1 GCA_025455085.1 Ignavibacteriaceae bacterium | reverse complement strand
CCGATGCTGCAAAAGTAATCGCTCAGAACGCAATAAAATTTGCGGAGACTCTATGAATAACGGTGAACAGAAAAGAAGAATTTTCAAATACAATTTATCGTTCTATTATAAATCGACGATTATTTATTTCATTGTCTTGATTCTTTACGGTGTAATAAGAGGTGAATTTGTTGAGGATTCTTTCACATTAATTACGCACGACCCGATTTTGTATTTTCTTGCGATCATATTGATAGTTTCGGTCGCAGCTTTACTCTATAATCTGATTAGAAATATGTATATCGAAATTTCGGAAGATGGAATCGTATTCGCTGACCGCTTCGGTTCAAAAGAATATAAAATTCATCAGATTAAAAAAATAAAATTCTCCCGACAGGTAAGAACTAGCAACTCACCAGCATTCAGAACAGTGAGAATAAAAGTTAATTCAAAAGTAACTCCTTTAATGATAAGGTTTTCCGATTTTGAAAACCAGGATGAATTGTTGCTTCGCGTTGAAGAATTAAAATCAAAGGTAGATAAGAGCAGTGTTTAAAAGTATTAAAAAAATACATTTTGTCGGCATCGGCGGCATCGGTATGAGCGGCATCGCTGAAATACTTTTAAATAAAGGTTTTGAAGTATCAGGTTCAGACCTAAATCTTACGGAGGTCACAAGCAGGTTAGCAGAACTAGGAGCTAAAATTTATGAGGGACATTCTGCTGATAATGTGAAGGATGTGGACGTACTCGTGTATTCATCCGCCGTAGTTCCGGATAATCCAGAAGTGCGAGCTGCTGCTGACAGGAACATTCCAATTATAAAGCGTGCTGAAATGCTTGCCGAAACTATGAGGATGCAATATGGAATTGGAATTGCCGGAACTCATGGAAAAACCACAACAACTTCTATGGTCGGATTAACTCTCACAGAAGGCGGAATTGATCCTACGATTATTGTTGGCGGAAAGTTAAGTGGTCTCGGTGGAACAAATGCCAGGTTAGGAAATGGTGAGTTCATAGTAGTTGAAGCTGATGAATTCGACAGGACTTTTTTAAAACTTACTCCAACGATTGCTGCTGTCACAACTCTTGAACGGGAACATCTCGATACCTACAAAGATCTTGATGATATTAAAACTGCATTCATCGAATTTGCGAACAAGGTTCCGTTCTATGGATTTGTTGTTATTTGTTTAGATGAACCGGCGCTTCAGGATATTATCCCATTTATTAACAAAACAGTATTCACTTATGGAACCACTGCACAGGCAGATGTAAGAGCAATCGATATTGAATTTGAAGGATTCAGCAGCAAGTATACCGTCATCTATAAAGGGAAAGAACTTGGAAATGTTAAGCTCAACATCCCGGGCGAGCATTATGTAAAGAATTCCCTGGTTGCAGTTACAATCGGAATGGAGCTGGGAATTGATTTTAATGTAATCAAAAAAGCGTTAGAAAAATTCAAAGGTGTGTACAGAAGGTTCGAAACAAAATATAAGAATGATATTCTGGTTCTTGATGATTATGCTCATCATCCAACTGAATCCTCTGCTACACTTGCTGGAATACGAGCAGCATGGGATAAAAGATTAGTGGTGGTATTTCAACCGCATCTTTATTCAAGAACAAAAGATTTTTATCAGGATTTTGGAAGATCCTTCCTGAACTCAGATGTATTCGTTTGCACCGATATCTATCCTGCAAGAGAAAAACCAATTGAAGGCGTAACCGGTGAAATGATAGCGAACATTACAAAAAAGTATGGGCATAAGAATGTAATCTATGTCCCTGATAAAAAAGATATACCTAAAAAACTTATGGAGCTGAAAAAGAAAAACGACATAATAATTACAATGGGTGCTGGTGATATATGGAAGTACGGCGAAAAATTTGTTGAACTGCTGAAGGAGGAAAAACATTGAGCGAACGTAGAAGCAAATTTTTTGGTTTAGTTGTCTTTTTAGTTTTGATAATCGGGTTCAGCTATTTGATGATTACCGGATCCAAAGCAAGTCATAAGCAGGTTTACAATCAAATAGAAATAACTGAAAACACATTGCTGCCGGCAAAAGAGTATTTACGATATGCTGGTTTGAGCGATTCTACAAAATATGAAAACTTAACTCTGTTAGAAGTTAAAACAAAAATTGAAAAACATCCCTACCTGAGAAAAGCGGAAGTTGAATTCGATGGTGTAAATAAAATCCTGGTTGAGGTTCAAGAGAAGGAAATAAAAGCTGCCCTGCTTCAAAAGAATGAATTAAAACTCATTACCGGTGATTTAGAAACGCTTCCGCTTTTCCCTCCCTCCAAAATCAAGGATTTACCTGTGATTTCGAATATGGGTGCAGCAGGAAAAAATGAAAACAGTCTGCGGAATATGGAATTTGCATTCAGGATTATTGATGCGATCAGTATGAGTGATACAAATGTTCGGAAGCTTCTTGCAGAAATAAATTTGAGAAAGAGCGGAGATGCCATTCTAACTTTCACCGGATTCAATTTCCCGGTTCTGTTTGGCAAGAGCGATGAAGTAAAGAAAGCACTCATCCTGAAAAATCTCTGGCAGCAGTTATTTAATGAAGAAATTATTAATGGAAATACAGAGTACTTGGACCTTCGTTACAAGAACAAAGTATTTATTGGTAAAAGAAAAACAGAATTGATAAGCGGATGAAAAAAGAAATCATAGCAGGAATAGATTTAGGCACAACGAAGGTATGTGCTGTTATAGCTGAGAGAGAAGAAGGAAAGCAGTCATTCAATATTCTCGGCTTTGGAATAGCACCATCAGAAGGATTGCACAAAGGTCTGGTTGCAAACATCGGCAAAACAGCTGAAGCAATAAAAGAAGCAATGTCTATTGCCTCCAATCGCGCCGGTATTGCTATCAACCTGGTTAATGTGGGAGTTGCCGGTGAGCATATTACAAGCCTCCTGCACAGAAACTATGTGACCATTAGCAGTGATGAAAAGGAAATAACGAAGAAAGACCTTGAAAGACTGGAAGCTGATGTTCGGACAATAAGAATTCCTTCGGACAGACAAATTCTTCACATCATCCCGATAGAATTTTCTGTTGATCATCAGCCAGGAATTGAGAACCCTATTGGTATGTCGGGATCAAGATTGGAAGCAAGTAATCATGTAGTTCTCGCATCAATTCCTGCCATACAGAATATTAAAAAATCTGTTGAACGTGCTGGATTAAAAGTTAAAGACTATATACTCCAGCCAATAGCATCAAGCACATCCGTTCTTGAAGAAAGTGAAAAAGATCTAGGTGTCATTTTACTTGATATTGGAGGCGGGACAACTGACATTGCTATCTATCACAAAAAAGCAATCAAGCATACAAAAGTAATTGGCATTGCAGGCAATCAAGTAACAAATGATATCAGAGAATCTCTGGGAGTAGTAACTGAAGAAGCAGAGAAATTGAAAAAAGAATACGGCTATGCTATTGAAACTGCAATTATAAAAGATGAAGATATTCTGATCAAAGGAGTTGGTGCAAGAGGAAATACAAAAATTCCAATAAGTCTTCTTACTCAAATCATCAGCCTGCGAATGAGAGAATTATTTACTTTGATTGATAACGAGTTGAGAAGCGCTGGTTATAAAAATAAAGTAAAAGCAGGTATTGTTCTCACTGGCGGAGGATCACTGCTTCGCGGCTGTCCGGAACTCGCAGAAGAAGTTTTTGGTTTGCCAGCACGTATTGGTGTTCCGCAGGAATTAGGTGAGGGTCTGTCCACTGAAATTGAAAGTCCTGAATTTGCTACCGTTGCAGGATTAATAAGAGGAATTCCGGGAAGCAAATCGAGTGATTATCAGTTAATAAAAAAGAAAAAAGAAACAAAAAACACAATTAAACTATTTGTAAAAAGAGTACAGGAATTTTTTGATGAATTATAACAAATCTAATACAGGAGGGTCCATGATAAAGTTCGCCACTCTCGATAGAGAAAAACCAATGTCTGCTGTTCTCAAAGTAATTGGAGTCGGCGGCGGAGGTTGCAATGCTCTGGGAAGTATGATTGCCAGAGGTTTAAATGGTGTTGAGTATGTCGCCGTTAATACCGATGCACAGGTATTGGAAAGCAGTAAGGCTCATCACAAAATTCAGGTTGGAACAAATATTACCCGCGGACTTGGTGCGGGTGCCGATCCCAACATCGGCAGAAAAGCTGTTGAAGAGGACCGGGATAAAATTGCTGCTGTGCTTAACGGCAGTGATATGGTTTTTATTACTGCAGGAATGGGCGGTGGTACCGGGACCGGAGGTGCACCAATAATTGCTTCAGTTGCTCAGAGTATTGGCGCCTTGGTTGTAGGTATTGTAACTAAACCTTTCAGATGGGAAGGCAAAACCAGAATGATCAATGCTGACGAAGGAATAAAGGAATTAAGAAAACACGTCGACAGCTTAATTGTAATTCCTAACGAAAGAATACTAAGCATTCTTGATGGCAACATTAATGCTTTTGCAGCCTTTGATAAACCAAATGAGGTTCTCTATGAAGCAACACGAGGTATAGCTGATATTATCACAGTCGAAGGATTGATTAACGTCGACTTTGCTGATGTTCGTGCAGTGATGAACCAGAGTGGTGAAGCTTTAATGGGATGCGGAATAGCAAGCGGTGAAAACCGTGCTATCGAAGCGGCACAGAAGGCAATTTCCAGTCCTTTGTTAGAAGGAGTTAATATTAGAGGAGCAAAAAGCGTACTGCTCAACATTTCAGGTTCAAGTAATCTCACGCTTCAGGAAATAAATGAAGGCAACAACGTTATCTTCGAAGCTGCAGGTGAAGAAGCAAATGTAATCTTTGGATGTGTTAGGAAAGAAGAGATGAACGATTACGTTTCCTATACTGTAATTGCAACAGGTTTTGATAGTGCGAGGAAATCCTTCGCTGCAAGTACGTTCAAATCCCACACTAAAAAACCGGGTGAGCAACTTAGTATGAGAAGCGGTTTTAACTTTATGGATACTACTAATATTGATAAAGAAGATCTGGATGTCCCGACAATACTTAGAGTAAAAAGTCCTTCATCACAGATTGAGGAACCGGAGGATGAGGAACCGGAAAATTCATTCTCTGAAAAAGCATCCCGTTACAGCTGGGCAAAAGAGAAAATGGAAAATAAAGAGCCAAATAAAAAAACTAATGACGATGACGATGAAAGTTCTTCTTTTTTAAGAATGATTATGGACTAGTATTGAATTAATGAATTGTATATTTTTACGGTGAGGAGTTTGCTATAAGTTAATTCTTTGTAATTATCAACCTCGGAGGGTTCTATGATGCTGTTAGTAATCCTGCTAGTCCTGTCGGTTGCATTAAATATCGCATTGGTTTTTGGAGCAGTTCGTAGAGAAGCTGATGAGAATCTGATGAAGATTCGAATGAGAGAAGGCTTAAGAATCGAGTAAGGTCTTTTACCGGCGATGATTTTTTTATTGTTTAATTATTAACTTAAGAAATATCACTCATCCGTTATCCGCGACTCAACGAATATATATTCTTCATCTTCTTTATCATGTTTGATAAGTATCCTGTTCGGTCTGCAGCACACTTCGCAATCTTCAATAAAGTCTTGATCTCCCTTAACTGTGAGATCAACCCAAATTTCATTTTCCTCTCCGCAGTACTGACAAACCCAGTTTAGAACATCATCTGTTTGCACGTTTTCACCTTACGATTTGTTAACTCTTACCGAAACTAAAATAAATTAAAACCTAAACGCAATACTTAGATGAAAAAAAGTAAATCAACAATTGTCAAGCGTGAATTATTAAAAATACTATGCCAAAAAATGGCTGCCCAGAAAATACAGACAGCCACTCGTTGTTGTATGATCACAATTCTATTCTCAAAAGAAGTTGTGCTTAGCTAATTATTCAACTCACAGACCAAATAAAAAGTGATTGAAATTCTTCTGCAAATTGCTAATTATTTTTTCGTTGTTGTTTCAAAACAAAATTGGTGAATCAAAAGTGGGCTATTTAAGGGAGAATTCGAAAAAGTTTTTTTATCGAACAGTAGTTGGGCTTTCCTAAATTCAGAAATCAACAATCGGCAATCGAAATTAAAATTCCCTCTTGAATTTAAATTTTAAAAGATTATATTATAGTGTGCAAATGTTCACTATAATATGTTTGAAAATAGCTCAAAAATAGATGATTTACTAATTTACCAAATCCCGCCGGAATGGCGCGGACAGGCAAAGATACATACTCTCTATCCGCCGATACCAAAACACACCGGCAATATTGATTTTGATATCTTCGATTTTGATATGCTCTTCAACGATCCTGCAACAAAAGAATTAATTCGTTCAGGAAAGACTATCGGCTGCTTTTATATTGAATCGCCGGGAATGCGTTCGCTTCTCCGCAGACTTGATGTTGAAACTTTTGAGATGCTCACTGCGGCGAGTTCTGTTATTCGTCCCGGTGTTGCAGAAAGCGGAATGATGCAGGAGTTCATCGCACGGCACAAAGATCCTTCACGGAGAAAATATCTTGTGCCGGAAATGGAAATTTATCTCGGTGAAACTTACGGAGTGATGATCT
>JALONF010000005.1 GCA_025455085.1 Ignavibacteriaceae bacterium | reverse complement strand
AAAAACCTCTCCCATTACTTTTTCCCACTCATCTAATTTTTTTGTTACGGTGATATTTTGTGCAACCCTTCTCGCATCAATATTATTAAACCAGCATCGCAACCAGTTATCTTCTACGTAATTGACTATATCGAGAAAAGGAGGTGAGGTTATAGTTAGCTGAACGGAGTTACTTTTGATCACGGACGTAGTTCGTGCATCTTCATTAAAAAATTTTGCCCTTGTGCCAATTACCTTTAACCGTCGAACAAGATTTGCATTTAATCGTGAGGTCAAGTCGCGGACATCTTTGTAAACCGGCTTTTGTTGCCTCTGCTTGTTTATTCTTTTCTGTCTTTCAGGCGTTACTGCTTGATTTGGCGGAAGAGTGTACACAGAGAAAAAATTTTTCGAGTGACCTGTTAACCGGTTTGTTGCAATCATGCGGATCCACTCGTCAACAAAATCTTCTTCCTCATTCTTCTTTCTTTTAATCAGATAATTTCTGAGTGATGCAATTTCTGATTCAGTATCGGGATGATAAAACATTGATAAATTAATATTCGCTTTCAGTCCATTTTTGAATTTTATTTTTTCCAGTCTTTCTTCAACTTCTTCATTTGAAGGAATGAACAATCTTGGTTTAGAAAAAACAGTGCTTAACGGATTGATATCGTTAGCAACTACATTTCTGTTCAGTAATGCTGCTTCAACAATTGTTGTTCCTCTTCCTGCAAATGGATCATAAACAACATCCTTTTCTTTTGTTAATAATGAAATAAAAAATCGTGGTAGCTCTGCTTTGAAACAAGCTCTGTAAGATACTTCGTGAATAGGATTATTTTGTCTCTGTTTTGATGTCCAGAATTCATTGATAAATTTTGGCACCCTGTTTCCGTCTGCTTCAAAATATTCTAAATTGGTTTTTCTTTTTAAAGAGGGAATACTTAAATCCTCAAGATTGAAATTAGTGAGATGATGATAGAGTTCTTTGTTTGTCATTCGGCTCAATACTGAAGATGTTACTCAATTAGTTAAAATTTATTGGGTGTAAATCTCTCATATTTACTTGAAAAGTACAAGTAGCTATTGAAATCTTCCAGCCGAGAAAGTGCTGGTGAAATTGTTAGTTTTGTGCGAAAAAATGCTAAAAACAGTGTTTTTGGGATTAGTTCAGCCAGGCTAAGATTCGTAGTAGAAAAGAGCTTTCTATCAATTGAAACAAAAGAGATGTATTACTTTAATTAATTAGTAGAGAAGGAAGAAATTATTTTGGGGCGTCGTTGAAAATTTTTTGTGAGAATATTGTTTCTAACTCTTAACAATTTCAATTATCGGTCTCTGTTCCCATGCCAATTCTTTTCTTAAGTCAGATATATCAGATTTTGGTTTATGAATTTCTATCGCGATATTCATATTAAAATCAAAGCTAAGCTGATTGGATTTTGTCTCTATCGAATTTCTTTTTCTTCTCTTTTTCATCAATCAAAAAACGGGGAGTAAAAATTTTTTGGCTTGCAGTATTAGTAATTAAAATTTCTACTACAAAAGTGAAAAGAAATCTTCACTTAATCAAATTAAATTGAAAATATTTTTTCTTTAAAATAAAAAAGCCGGGATGACTATCCCGGACTCTGGAGAAGAGATAAAGAATATATTTTTATTTTAATGCTATTTTTGCAACATCCATATATATTTCATTATCTGTAAATTTATTTCGAAGGTATTCGTTGTAAAAACTTGCACAAAGTTTGCTTACTCTTTCGCTGTCATCAAATCTGATAGATTGTTTTACAGCGTGAATTGCAATTGGTGAACCGATTTTGTATAAAGCCAACGCAGCCGCTATTCGCATTTCTTCATTTTCATCCCGATGTAAAATTCTTAGTAATGGAATTACTGCGCTTGACAACTGTAATTCTCCTATCATATAAGCGCTGCTGCTTCTTAAACCAATGTTTTCAGAATTTAAACCTTCTACCAGACTTGCAACGGTGTTATCTGTAATTTTAGCTTTAATCTTTGGCCGTGCCGATATATCGGATGATATGATTGCTGTTATGAAAATAAATAACAGAATTGTAAATGTAAGTTTCATATTTGTCTCCTTTAGTAATTTTCTTTTAATTGAAATATAAACTCATTTGAGTGCCGGGTGTTAGTAAATTCTGTAGAACGGCAGATGAATATTATGAACGGTGCTTAATGCCTGATTGCAGAATTAATAATTATTTAACAGACAGAGTAAATTTTAGATAGAATTATTAATTATCTTTGCTTAAACAATTAAATGACAGTTATTCAATGAACATTTCCAGAAAAACGATAGTAAGCTCAATGTGGTTTGCCATTGAAGTTATCGGGATATTTTTTATCATTCAATTAATCAGGTTTGTAATAGGAAATCTTGATGCATTTTATAGTGGACTTTCGTTAGTCCTGATAGCATCGATGCTCTTTTTAGCTGCATTTCTCATAGCGAGAAATAAAGACCGTCGTCATAAAAGGCCGGGAACAAAAACTTTTACAGGACTCTCTAGCTTATAAAACCTGTAGTTTGAACCATTTTTGAGTTTTTCCTTCCAAAAGGTTTATTCCAATTCAATTAACCGACCACTCATCAATTATTGCTTGAATTTTATCAGATTTATTTCATTTTTTGATCTGTAAAAAAAATATTTTAATAGTTCTTACGGAGGAAAAATGAGATACCTATCAAGCATTTTATTTGTAATACTTATTTCTGTTTTATTCATTGGCAAAATACACACTGGAAAACGGACTGCAGGTTATACTTCATAAGGATAAATCTGATCCGATTGTAGCTGTCGCTGTTCTCTATCATGTTGGCTCAAACAGAGAAGTGAAGGGCAGAACTGGATTTGCCCATCTCTTTGAGCATATAATGTTTCAGGAATCGCAGCACATACCACAAGACCAGTTTTTCAAAAAAATTCAGAATGCGGGCGGAACATTAAACGGCGGCACCTGGAATGACGGGACTATATATTTTCAAGTTGTGCCGAACAATTCACTTGAAATGGTGCTCTGGATGGAATCAGATAGAATGGGATTTCTGTTGAGCACTGTTACCCAGGAAGCATTTATGAATCAGCATTTATGAATCAGCAGTCTGTTGTTCAAAACGAAAAACGACAGAGAGTTGATAATGAACCTTATGGTCATACAAGCTATGTAATTAACAAGTTATTGTATCCGGAAGATCATCCGTACAATTGGCAGACAATAGGTGAAATGGAGGATTTAAGAAATGCAACCCTGGCTGATGTTCACGAGTTCTTCAAAAAATGGTATGGACCGAACAATGCTACATTAGTAATTGCCGGAGATTTTGATAATGAGCAGACTAAGAATTTAGTAGAAAAGTATTTTGGTGAGATTCAGAGAAGGGAAGAAGTTAAACCTCTCGATCCAATGCCGGTTCAGATTGATAAAACACGAAAAGCATATCACGAAGATAATTTTGCTAAATCTCCCGAATTGAATATCGTCTTTCCAACACCGCAGCAATTCATAAAAGATGATTACGCACTTAAATTTTTTGGAGAACTTTTTGCACAAAGCAAAAAATCACCTCTTTATAAAGTAGTTGTTGAAGAGAAAAAATTAGCTCCGTCGGTAAGTGCTTATCAGAACTCACAGGAAATTGCCGGTGAATTTACTATAACTATAAGAGCTTTCCCTGATAAGAGTCTGGATGAAGTTGAACAGGCAGTGATGGAAGCTTTTAAAAGATTTGATAATGAGGGATTCACCGAAAAGGATCTTAGCCGTGTTAAAGCAAAAATTGAAACTCAATTTTATAATCAGATTTCAAGCGTTTTAGGAAAATCTTTTCAACTTGCAAGTTACAATACCTTTACCGGCTCGCCAGATTTTATAACGACCGACCTTCAAAACCTGCTAAGTGTAACGAAGGAAGATATAATGGACGCTTACGATAAGTACATTAAAGGAAAACCGTATGTAGCTACGTGCTTTGTACCCAAAGGAAACGTTCAACTGGTCGCAGCAAATTCTGAAAAATATCCAATCGTCGAAGAGAAACTTGAGGAACAAAGCAACGTGAGCTCTTCGGCAGGCACGGAAGAGATTAAAGTTGATAAAATTGAATCTGCTTTTGACAGAAACATTGAACCACCCACGGGACCTGATCCATTATTAAATCTCCCTGCAATTTGGAAAGATGAGCTATCAAATGGACTGCGCATTTATGGTATCGAACAGAACGAACTTCCCCTGATCAATTTTTCAGTAACTATCAGAGGTGGTTTACTCCTTGATGATATAAACAAAGTTGGTATCGCAAACTTAATGTCAGATATAATGATGGAGGGAACTAAAAATAAAACTCCGATTGAATTGGAAGAAGCAATTGATGAACTTGGGGCAAATATAAGTATGTATACCACAAAGGAATCTATTGTAATCGATGCGAATTGTCTTTCTTCAAAATTTTATGAGGTTTATTCTTTGGTAGAAGAGATTCTTTTTGAGCCCAGATGGGATGAAAAAGAATTTGAACGAATAAAAAGAGAAACTATTGAAAGAATAAACCGGAGTAAAGCCGATCCATCTGCCGTAGCTTCAAATGTTTTTGACAGATTGATTTACGGTGATCAAAATATTTTCTCAAAGAGTCTTTCTGGTACCGAGGAAACTGTAAACTCGATAACAATTGATGACTTGAAGAAATTCTACAGCAGCTACTTTGTTCCAAACCTTTCCGCAATTACGATAGTTGGAGACATAAGTAATGACAAAGCAGTTTCAACATTTCAATCTTTAGAACTTAAATGGAAGAAGAAAGAAGTGGAAATGAAAGAATTTCCTCTTCCCCAAAAGGAGCAGAAAGCAGAGATTTATTTTGTCGATTTTCCTGATGCGAAGCAGTCCGTCATCAGAATTGGCAATCTTAGTATGAAATACAACGACACGGATTATTATCCTGCCACCGTTATGAACTACAAGCTTGGCGGCAGCTTCAGCGGAAACGTAAATCTGATATTAAGAGAAGAAAAGGGTTATACATATGGTGCCCGGACATCGTTTAATGGTTCACTTTATCCTGGATACTTTGTTGCAACATCCAGCGTCAGTTCGAGTGCGACTCTTGAATCCGTTCAGATATTTATAGATGAAATGAAAAAATATCACGGAGGTATTCCCGACTCAGATTTGGAGTTTACAAAAAATTCCCTCGTCCGTTCTAATGCAAGAGCGTTTGAAACACTTGCTGCATTGAGGGGAATGTTGAATAATATTGCGACTTATAATCTGTCATTTGATTATGTGAAGCAAAGAGAAGATATCGTACGTAACTTCACTCAGGATGAACTCAAAGCGCTTGCTCAGAAATATATTCAACCGGAAAGAATGACTTATCTTATAATCGGTGATGCAAGGACTCAGCTTGAACCATTGAAACAACTCGGACTTGGAGCGCCAATACTTTTAGACAGAGACGGAAACCCTCTGTAATTTTCTGCTGTTAAGCAGGAATTAAGGCTGTTCTTACCACGGGCAGCCTTTTTTTATTAACATAATAATTGAATCTGAGTGTTCTGGTTGTTAATTTAATTTCAGTTTCTTTTAAAGCTTTGTCGGAAACAAAAAAAGTGCAACAATGAAAGAATTTTTCAGCGTTCAGGAAGTGGCCAAACTGCTTAATATTAGTCATTCAGCAGTTTTATATCATGTCCATTCTGGCAAACTTAGAGCCCAGCAGGTTGGAAAGATATATATAATCTCTAAAGAAGATTTTGGTGATTTTCTTAAGAAGCACCGTGAACCGAAGAAAAAAGAAAAAGTTATCCAAACAAAACTTGATTTATAAAACTCACTCGTTGCAAAACAGAAGAACCTCTTGTTTATAATTATATAGCTCTTCTCCACTTGAACCCGCAAATTTTTTGATAGAATGACAGTAAGCAAAAATTATAGGAATGATCATATTATCACCAATTGCATAAAATTTATCTATCTCACAAACAATATCTTCAAGTGAAATCTCTTCTGACTTTCCTTCACTAAAAAGTTTTTCCATATCATCTCTGCAGCTAAGAGATTCAATTTCAGGATATTTTTCTCCGGTTAAACGGATTCTATCTAATATCGAAGCAAGGTAAGTTTCTTTGGAGGTGCTGTAAAACTGGCTGGGGTCTTCCATCCTTCTCCAGGCGTAACCGTTCTCAGCACCCTTAGTATATCGTTCGGTCTGAGGAAAAATATTTATCGAAAGTATGAAGACTAAGACAAAAAAATATTTCATCACTCAATTGGGTTTAATAGTAATTCAAAATGTTTAAGCAAGTGGTTAATGTCGCTTTGAATCCAATCTTCGTCTTTTTGTGTTGGTTCAATATCAACAACCCGAAGAATTTCATATCGAATTTGCAAAGTAACTCTGTTTCCCTTGATAAAAACCTTGCTGTTCCGATTTACAGTGGTTCTCTGAACGGTTCCAAGTACGCTTGTAGAAAAACTTTTGTTTTCAAAAATCGGACTTTGCTTGATTATGTCATTAATCATATCAGCATCAACATCGTTATCAAGCTCATAAATAGCGGTGCAATAACTAACCATTTCTTTCAATCCACCGCTTAGTTCTATTTTCTTTTTCATTGTATTGTTCTTTATTTAAAATTCATTCTTAATTTGTTGTAAAATCTACAATAATAATTATTATGTTTAAATAGATGCTGAAATGAAACTTGCCCGACGCCTGCCTGTCTGAAGGCAGGGTAGTAAGGTTCAGCATAAATAAAGTAATAAAACAAACCTATGGCATCACATCTTCTTAGCAAATCATCCTTCATTAAAGGGCTTCAGTGCGAAAAGCATCTTTATCTTTATAAATATCATTATGATGAAATGGATAAACTTTCAGAAATGCAGAAAGCAATATTCAAGAGGGGTTCAAATGTTGGCGTGCTGGCTCAAAGGCTTTGTCCCGGAGGAATGGTTGCTGCACAGGGAGATCCTCCAAATTATGATGCCGCTTTAAAAAGAACGAAAGAGCTTATCAACGGTGATGCACAGGTAATTTATGAAGCAGCGTTTATGTTTAATGAAGTTCTTTCAATTGCTGATATTGTTGTTATTGAAAAAGGAGGCATGAAAGTTTATGAAGTAAAAAGCTCAACTTCAATTTCAGAAACATATCTGAATGATGCTGCTCTCCAATATTATGTTATTTCGGGTCTGGGAATACGAGTAAAAGATTTTTCGATCGTTTATATAAATAACCAGTATGTGCGAAAAGGAGATTTGAATTTACAGGAGTTGTTTATAACCGAATCAGTCCTTGATCTGATTTTACCTTTACAAAAGTCAGTCAAACAAAATGTAGACAGGTTCAAGAAACTGTTAGTAAGAAAAAAAATGCCTGATATTGATATTGGGGAACACTGTCACAATCCCTACACCTGCGGATTTTACGATTACTGCAGAAAGCATATACCCGAAGATTCAATCTTTGATTTTTCAGGAATGCACCTGTCAAAAAAGTATGAATTATATAATGATGGAATAATAAATCTTAAAGACGTGCCGGAGGATTATCCCCTTAATAAAAACAACGAGATTCAGCTTCACGTTTTCAGAAGCGGTAAGCCGCTGATTGATAATAAAGCAATAAAAAGTTTTCTGTCTGATTTGAATTACCCCCTTTACTTTATGGATTTTGAAACATTCCAACCGGCAGTACCGCTGTTTGATAATTCGAAACCCTATCAGCAGATTCCGTTTCAGTATTCTGTCTTCATTAAGAAAGACAAAAACAGTGATGCCCAGCATTTTGAATTTCTTGCCGAATCAGGTATTGATCCAAGAAAGAAATTTATAGAAAGCTTGTTGAGAGTAACAAAAGGGAAAGGAGATGTGCTCGTTTACAACAAGACATTTGAAATTACGCGACTAAATGAAATTGCACGCAACTTCCCTGAATATGCAGATGAAATAGAAAGGCTGATTTCAAGAATTAAAGACTTGATGATTCCATTCCAGAAGAAGTATTATTATGCACCGGAGATGAAAGGTTCTTTCTCAATTAAAGCGGTGCTTCCCGCGCTTGTTCCAGAACTGAGTTATGATGAATTGGAAATTAATGAAGGTGGATTAGCATCCATAGCTTATGAAAGCTTGCAAACACAAACGGATCTGATGATTATAGCAGAAATTAAGAAGCAGTTATTAGAGTATTGTAAGATGGATACATTGGGAATGGTAAGAATTCTTGAGAGATTAGAAGAGTTAGTTTTTTAAATATTCTTTGATTGTATCCATTATGTTTTGAAGCCCTTCTTTGTTGTGTACCCACAATTTGGTCAAGCTGACGTTCTTTTCGTATTTTATTTTAAGCTCAACACGGTAAACCTGATCACCATCAGTATCTTTAGATTCGATAAGTGTAACGTCTTCAATATTATTCAACCTATATTTTTCAATTTCATTTTTCATCAAGCCTCTTCTCTGGATTGTCAGAAGGTTATCACCTTTATCAAAGTTTAAACGTGTGCCCGGGTTGCTGTAAATGAACCAGGTGCCTCCCGCCAGACCCGAAAGTGAGACAAACCACGCTCCGGCTTTTTCAAGTTCACTTAATTCATTAAGATTATAAAATGCACCCAACAGCCCGATGACAAAAGTACCGGCTATTACAACAATGAACGGACCCAGTATCCAGAAGCATCCGGGTGAATCTTTAAGAACCAGGTTAGTGTTTGTTTGTTGAATTATTTTTGAACAAGAAAGATTAACCGCATTAAAGCAGGCTTATTTAATTTAAAAGAAATAATAAACTGCGCCGATGATCCGCAGGTTAGTAAAATCTTTTACGTTCTCTATTTTTCCTTTGTTAAGATTGTTCGGTGTTCCATAACCTGCCGAGGTATATTCAAGTTCAGTAGAGAACCTTAAGCTGCCAAAGTTGAATTGCACCCTCGGTGAAACACGAAAAACATTTTCAATGTTTGTTCCTCTGCCGTAATATGTGTCAACAATATTATCATCAGCCCCCAGACTTTTTGTATAGCCTGCAAAAACAGCATACTCAATATTTTTACCGACAGAGATTTCACCCCAAACTGAAAAGCACTTTAGAGCCGTATATTCTTCAACACCGTTAAGTGTGTCTAATGATTTAACTGCATATCCGCCGAGCATTAAATGGTCAGCAAGATTGCCTCCATAAACACCTTGGAATTTAAAAGTGAGCGGGTCAAAACTAAGTTTGGCAAAACCTGTAAAAGCCAGTGATGATACTGTATTATCAGTCTTAATATTTTCCGTTGTAACTATTCTTGGTGTTAGCTGTTTATAATCAATCCCCGCTCCGGCAAAAATTTCCTTGCCTGAATACTGAAGTTGAGCATTGAGATTCGGGACAACAGAATTGCGCAAGTATGTACTTGTAAATCCATTCGGACCATTACTTGTAAAATCTCGCTGGCTCGCCGCAACAGCAATTAACTTTATTTTATCAAATGAATGAGTTAACCTGATCTGTGGATTTCTAGAAAAAGGCTGGAACGGTGCGCCAGTGTTAAAAGATACAACACCGGGAAACATTTCAACAATGAACATAGGATGCCAGGTCTGACCAACGAGCAGAGATGTTTCTTCCCAATCAAGTTTTACAAAAGCATGTCGCAGTCTGAAACCGTTTATATCAGCATCAGAAGTTCCGAAGAATTCACCTTCAAGCACAGCAGATGGTTTAGCCCCAATTACTTCCGGACCGGTTATTTTTGCATTAGCGCGTGATTGAATAGAAAGGATATTAAATGATGATTTATCATTAATGTCGTTACTGTTAATATCTAAATTTTCATTCTGCGGATATAAAAGAAAATGACCCTCCCTTATGGTTACTGATTGCCTTGTATCATAAAAGATATCCGTTTTAACAAAACCGGAAAAAGTTATTCCAAAAGATTGTTTATCTGTTTGTGAAAATAACAAAGAGGAGAAAGAGCAAAGAAGAATTAATAATTTTTTCATACTTATTTCCCTTCAGGTCAATGATGGTATTTTAGTTAAAGAAAATCCTTCGGGGTTTTGAAAATATAATTTAATATGAACCTCCGAAGGATATAAAGTCTTAATATTTATTCAGCGCCAACACCAAGGTAAGTGCGAAGTTTTTCATCTTCAAATTTTTCCTCAGCACTTGGTTCCATTGTTAATTTAGAAAAAATAAACGCTGCAAGGAAAGATGCACTCATTGAAATTAATGCCGGATTTTTCAACGGGAAGATGGCAGTTTCATTTCCCATAATATCTACCCAAACGGTCGGGCTTAATATTATTAGTATTACCGACAAGCTTGCCCCGGTGATTATACTTGCCACAGCACCTTTGGTAGTAAATTTTTTCCAGAGTATTGATAACAGCAGAGAAGGAAAATTAGAGCTTGCCGCAATTGCAAAGGCAAGACCAACCATAAATGCAACATTCTGTCCTTTAAATGTAAGTCCGAGGATGATTGCAAGAAGACCTATCATTAAAGTGGAAATTCTGGCAACTTTAACTTCACCGGCTTCATCTGTTTTTCCTTTTTTAATAACATTCACGTAAAGATCGTGTGATAAAGTTGAAGCACCTGAAAGCGTTAGTCCGGCAACCACCGCAAGTATTGTGGCAAATGCAACTGCCGCAATAAATCCGAGGAAGAATCGTCCTCCTACAGATTCTGCTAATAACAATGCAGCCATATTACCGCCTTTGTCAATACCGCTAATGACGTCCTGACCAACCAAAACCATCGCACCGAAACCAATAATAAAAGTTAAGATATAGAAGTAGCCGATGAAACCCGTTGCAATGAATACAGATTTTCTTGCCTGCTTAGCATCGGGTACAGTAAAAAATCTCATTAGTATATGTGGCAATCCGGCAGTTCCTAAAATTAATGCAAGACCAAGCGATACAGCGTCCCACGGATTAGTTACAAATCCGCCTGGTGAAAGAACAGCATCTCCATATTTTGCTGCGGCCTGTTCAAAGAGAGAAATTGGATTCATTCCAAAACTTGCCAGTGTCATAATAACAAGAAAAGTTGCTCCCGATAGAAGTAATACAGCTTTAATTATCTGCACCCACGTCGTTGCAAGCATTCCTCCGAAAAGAACATAAGATATCATAACAAGTCCAACAATTACCACAGCAAGTTCATAAGGTAATCCAAATAAAATGTTGATTAAAGAACCAGCACCGACCATCTGTGCGATAAGGTAAAACACTATTGTCATGAGCGAACCGACAGAGGATGCAATTCTTACGGGTTTTTGTTTAAGCCGAAAAGCTACAACATCAGCAAATGTAAACTTGCCGAGGTTTCTTAGTGGTTCAGCAATCAAAAACATTACAAGCGGCCAGCCGACTAAAAATCCTATTGAATATATCAATCCGTCGTAGCCTTTTAATGAAACCATTCCGGCAATTCCTAAAAAGGAAGCTGCACTCATATAATCTCCTGATAGTGCTAAGCCATTTTGGAAACCGGAAATGTTTCTGTCTGCGGCATAAAACTCAGAGGTTGTTTTTGTTTTTTTTGCAGCCCAATAAGTTATGACTAAGGTAATTGCAACGAAGACAAAGAAGATTATTATCGAAGCTATGTTTACATGTCCTAAGGTTGTTTCAATTGTTCCCACTAAAAATTCTCCTAAAATCTGTTTAGTTAATGAGATGATTTAACTGTTACTTTTCTAAAATTTCATTACGAAGTTCGCGGACTGCCTTATCATATTTATTATTAGCCCAGCGAGTATAAAATCCTGTTAACAACCAGGCAAAAACTATAACACCAAGACCTATTGGTAAACCAATAGTTATATGTTCGCCTATTTTTACTGCCAGCAGTTCCTTATAAAACGCAATTGTGAGCATAAAACCGAAGTAAACGATAAGCATAAGCGCGGTTAATGAGAGGGATACTCTTAATCTTTTTTTAACAATATCTTTAAATTTTTTTGAATCGAGGATTTCTTTTACACGACTTGCCTGAATACCCATGCACTCTCCTGTATTGTTTGGATGAAGGTTTTTCGATAAGTAATTTTTACGCAAAATTACTGACGAAAATTAGAGCAAAACGGCTACATTTCAAAAGTAGGGAAGAGTAATAGTCAGCCTTGTTTGTTAGTTATTTTTATTCAGCTGACAAAAGTTACTTTATAAGACTTTAGCCCCTTTAAAATCTATATTTATTTTATTTCTCAGATCCGCTAAAACATCGAAGTGACTTTTAAGAAGCTGTTTATCAACATCTGTTAGACAGGAAGGATTTATTGTATTGTCAATTTCAACATTGTTATCATAACATTCTATCTGATGTTTTAATCTAAGACGCATTAAAAAGTTATAGCAGTAGGTAACGCCTTTATAAACTGCATTTGAAAGAACACCTTTATCATTTATTGCTTCAAGTCTTCGATAGGTGTTTGTTTCATTAAGCTTTTGCTTAATTGTATATAGCCGCGCAAAATCAACTACAGGCAGCAGTAAAAGTTTTATATCAACAGGAGCTTTAAGCTTCTGCATATTATCGGGGATGCTTATGTTGAGCACGCTTTCACTCATATATATGAAAAACGTATTGAAACTTGCTGTAACGTGATGAATATGATCCTGAAGCTGAGCTGAAAGTTCCTCATCTCCATAAACACTTCGGAAATCAAAAAAGATTTTTACATCAAGTAAATCTTGCGGACTCGATGTAGTAATCCAATCTGTAAAATATCTTTTCCAGGCTGAATATGATTGACACCACTTTTTATTCTTAGCCATGATGTTTCCCTTACAATACCGGTAACCCGCGGCCGCAAGATTATCGCAAACTATTTCTCCAAGCCGGGTGAAATATTTCTTTACCTCTTCTTCTTTTTCAGGAGGAACATCCTCATAAATAATTGCATTATCCTGATCAGTTGCTAAAGTCTGCTCTTCCCTGCCTTCGCTGCCCATTGTAATAAATGCAAACTTAGCCGGAGGCGTACCTGTTTCGTTTATTGCCAGCTCAATTATACGTTTTGTTATTGCATCGGCAATTAAAGTAATGAAATTAGTTATACTTTGAATGTTTGTGTTGTATTCAATTAAACTTCTTACAAGAATTAATAGCTGATCGCGGTATTGAGATATGTTATTTACTGTTTCTGCATTTTCAATATTCTGGATGAAGAAAAGAAAGTTTGTGTAGGATGCATCAAAAATGTCATCAATGGTTAATATACCTGCAATTGAATCGTCCGGACGTTTAACCACCAGGCGCCTGATTCTCTTTTTACGGAATTTAACCAGTGCTTCATATATTGTTGAAGAAGGACTTATAGTGTAAATCGGTGAACTCATAACTTTATAAACAAGTTCATCAAATGCAACCGAAGGAGCAATTACACGCTCGCGCAAATCACGATCCGTAATGAAACCTATTTCCTCATTATTACTTCCGAGCACAAGAATAGCATTGCAGTTATTGGATGTCATAATTTTTATCGCTTCACTGATCGGGGCGTTGTGAGAGCAGGTATTTAATTCTTTAACAAAACCGGCAACTCTCTGAGAAAGAGTCAGAACGGATGTCTGCAGATCAAAAATAAGTTTTTCTTTATCCATATCAGTTCTGCGCTGCTCGGATATATCTTCTATAACTCCATCAATAGAAATTAATCTGCCGTGCACGTCTTTAACCATCACTGCTGATAAAGAAACCGTAATTATCATTCCGCTGCTTTTCTTAAGCTGAACAGCTTTGTTCTTAATCAAACCGTGATCAGATAAATTATCTATAATTGAATCGGATAGAGATTTATCCGCAAAGTAATCGAATAAAGATCCGCCAAGTATTTCCTCATCGTTTTTAATGCCGAGAAGAATTTTAAGCGCCGGGTTGATCTCCGTAAACCGTGCATTTCTGTCGGGCGATGTTCTGAAAACTCCAATTGTTAGCTGACTTGTTAAAGCAAGATATTTTTCCTTCGTATAATCAAGTGCTTCCTCAATTTCTTTAGAACGGCTGATATCTTTTACGCTAATTACAACTCCGCTGTTATTAAGAAATTTTATTGGTGATATTACAAGGAATGCATCTATCTTCCCACCATTTTTCTTTAGTAATTCTGCTTCAAGCTGTTCTGTTGCATCAGAATCACTTTTTCTGCGGAGATTCTTGAAGTCGAATGTTTTTGAATCGGGCAGGCTGCTGAAAATTTTAGAAAGCTCTAATTCATTCCCGCTGTCTTCATATCCAAGCAAATTATAAACTGCCTTATTAAAGAACACCTGCTGATTTTCAAGTATCATTATCAGTCCTTCACCCGAAGCTTCAACAAGCATTCTGTATCGTTCACGTGATTCGCTAAGCTCAGCTTCTGCAATTTTTCTTTTTCGCTCACTCTGATAGTTTTGAAATGCGGTATAGAAGAGAAACAACGAACTGAGAAATGTAATCAGAATTGAAATTGTAATTATATTCTTTTCAATTTGCGCTATCTCTTCCTTAACATCTTCAATATAGATCCCTGTTCCGATTACCCATCCCCATGGTTCAAACTTCTTTACATAAGAAAGTTTTGGGACAATTCTTGTCGAATCATCTTTCCATTGCCACATATAATCAACAAAGCCCTCGCCTTTTTCATTAACAACTTTGACCATCTCAACAAACAATTTTTTGTTTTGTGAGTCGTAAACTTCAGTAAGGTCCTTCCCATTCAGATCCGGACGATACGGATGTGTAAGCATTTTCGGATGCAGATCAGTTACCCAGAAATAATCTTTCATTTCCTCTCCATATCTGAGTGTTTTAATCTGATCAACTGCAAATTCCTGTGCTTTGCTTCTATTAAGCTCACCGCTAATTTCAAGTCTGTACCAGTTATTTATCATACTCTCGGCGGAGTATGTAAGTTCACGTAGCATTTCACGTTTGCGGTCGAGGATAATATTTTCAATCTGCGGAATGACTACCCAGAAAAGTGCGATAATAAATAATCCTATCGTCATCAGTGTGGGGAAAAGCACTTTTACATAAGTTATGCTTTTTGAAACCGGGTTTTGCTTTTTCATTTACTTGCCTGGATATGAATTAAATGATATTGCTTTAAATTCTTTTTTTGAAGTATCTACAACAGTAACGCCATTTAACCTGCTTGTTCTGGCAACACAGGGAATAACGACCCATTGTGGTTCATCAATAAGCTTATGATTTCCGAATCCTGACGTACGAAATTCATTTTGATCAACTATGATTGCACCTTCGGGGTGACCGTGACCCGATATACTAACCGTACATTTATTCTCCTTCATATAATCAAAATGTTTGGCAAGATGAAAGGATTCGCGGGGAAAATAAATTGCCGAACCGGAAAAATCAGGGTAGCAAAAATGCGAGAACAAAAAATTTATATTATCGAATTCCCTTATTTCAATTTCATTCAAACTGCGCAGGTATTCTTTTGCCTCTTCACTTAGATGACACTTTAATTCATTATCTTCATAAAGCCAGATCCTGTTCCTTGCCTTTTTTGCACGCACTTCATAATCGAGTTCATACCAGTTATCTGTGTAATCAAAACCAAATTTATGATGCGGTGTTTTTTTTACTGTATAAAGGTCGTGATTACCGGTTACAACAACAGAACAGTTTTCTCTTACTAAACGAACACACTCCTCTGCGTCTCTTGTTTCAATGTAACGGTAAAAGGGAATAGTGAAGCCTACAATATCGCCGAGACAAATTAGTGTATCACATTTTTCATTTGATAAAATTGAGAGGGCTTTCTCAAGGTTTTGAACATCTTCGTGGATATCTGTAATAAAGCCTAATTTCATTTGTAAACCGGAACAAAATGAATTTCTGTAAATTGTTTCCTCACAAAAGCTAATGTTCGTTACAATTAAAAACAAGAAAGTCGAAATCTCAGGCAGCAGGAATCAAGTATCGGATATCAGGTTTATCGCTCTTTAGGTGCCTGATGCTGTTCTGGAAAATCAATCCCAGATTTTAAATGAATATCTCTCTGTGGAAATGGTATCTCGATCTTCTTTTCTTTGAACGCTTGATCAATTGCAACACGAATATCACTTCTTATTTCTACCCAGGAACCGAAATCAGCTGTCCAGCAGCGTAATTCAAAATCAAGGGAGCTTTCGCCAAAGTTGTCAAATAAAACATAAGCAGGTGGATCGGGAAGAATCTTTTCATTTAGTTTTGCACATTCTAGTAAGGTTTCCATCACTAGACTAACATTAGTTCCGTAGGCAACTCCAACCTTAATATCGATTCGTCTTAATTGATCTGATAAAGTCCAATTAATTAATTTGTTTGAAATCAGATTCCCATTTGGAACAATTACTTCAGCACCATCCCAAGTTTTAATTGTGCTCGAACGGATTCCAATTTGCTTGACTCTGCCAGATAATTCATCAACCTGAACGGCATCACCAACTTGTATTGGGTGTTCAAATATTAATATCAAGCCGGAAATAAAATTCTTAACAATGTCCTGCAGTCCGAATCCAATGCCAACCCCAAGTGCACCAGCAATAAGAGCAAAGCTGTTCAAATCTATTCCCGATCCCATAATTGCAACAAGGATTCCGAAGCCAACAATAAGATAAGATGAGATTGCTGATATAGCTCCGGGAACACCGCGGGCAAGATTTAATCTTGGCAGAACATCTCCCTCCAGAATAAATCTAACAAACCGCGCAACGATAACTGCAAGCCAGATAGAGATAACAAATAAAACAAGATTCCATAATGAAAAAGAGAAGCTGCCGATTGTTATTTTGCTGCTGAATGTTTCCGTGAGCCACTTGAGCACTATCTCCCTTACTCCAAAGCTTGTTAACACAATGCTCAAAGACCAAACTATAACTACCAGCTTTATAACTTTACTAACAGTCATCTCAATCTTTTGAGGATTATTTTTTACAACGTTCAATGAGCCAGCGGCTTTAGTTTGGAGAAATACCAAAATAATGGCTTCAAGGGCTAAAGTTGCTGTTAATAAAATAATAATTGAAAACGTACTGTTTACTGTGCCGTTTACTATGGTCAGACTCAGCATTACAAAACCTAGCATATTCGCAATGAACGCGATTATAAACAGAACTATAATAAACTTTGCTAAAAACTTTGCTTTGTTTTCGTGAGATTGTTTGGTGAATGCTTTATCAAATCTTTTTGTCATCAGCATCCAGATTAATCCTGCCAGAGTCATTACAATAATTATTATCAGTAATAATCTCTCTATTTCAGTGTCGCTAGCTGAAGTGAGTTTGAATTGCTGAAGAATTAATAATATGGCAAATAAGTACAGCGGCAATCTAAGTGAAGGATTGATTATTCTACTTAATATTATAAGCAATGGGAATACAGCTACAATTCTTATTAAACTGAAGAAAACATCAGGTGCCTCGCTGTAACTTAATACCAAAGCGACAAGGTATATCAGAATTGTAGAAGAAAGAGGTGTTTTTAAGATTTCTAAAGCTCTTTTTACTTTCGGATCATCACTCTTTATGTCTTTGCTGTAATGTCTGAGTATCAATACAAGTATGAGCAGCAGCAGCAAATAAATTAAACTAAATAAAAAACCTTTCTTATTTTCTCTGTAAAACTCTTCGGCGGTTCTTATGTAAGAATCCGCAATGCTTTTTGCCTGGTATGAAAGAGTGGTTGTATCTGCTCTGCCGGTTAACGATTCCCAGACTGGTGGTGCATTACGCACGAAAATCTCTCTCTTTTTTATAAGCAGCAACTCTTCAATTTTCTTTATTGTCTGATCAGCATCGACGCTCTGTTCAGAAAGTTTTGTCTGAAGACTTAATGAACTGTTAACTTCATTAACGACGATTGTTTCTGTTTTGTTGAATTCATCAATAATATTTCTGATATTATTTCTGATGTTTCTGCCGGCTTTCTCTTTGCCTGCAAGCGTATCTGTTCTAAGCCAGATATTTCTATTTCCCAGCAAGGTTTTCTTTTGCTCTTCTAGCTTTTCGGTTCTGCCTGCTACATCATTAGACCAATCAGATATTTGACTTTTTTGAAAATTCCATTTTTGCTGAAACTCTCTTAATGCAGGTGTCCATTGTTCCTCAAGGTTTACCGAATCAGTTTCTGCTCTCAGGGTGGAATAGTTCTTTAAGATTTCATTCAAGCTGGCTTCAAGTTTTTTTAACAGATCGGGCTGTACTACCTCTTCCGATAAATTTTTAAGATATGAAGAAGACTCTTCAAGCTTAACCGGTATTTCTGAAACCTTATAAGTAATCAGTTGTTCTTGTTCCGGCTCTGTCTTCTGAACTGGCTGCCCTTGGGGATAGTAAACGAACGCGAGAGATAGAATGGTTAGAATTATATAAAAAATGAAATAGTTTTTCATAGTTGTTTCTATAGTCTTTTGACTATTTTGAAAAAATCAATGTAAAGCCAAAACCAATTTAAAAGTTTTTAATGAATTTATATCTGATTAGTGAAAAGAAAAAAACGCACCGAAGTGCGTTTTTAAGAACTTATACTTATTAGAACTTATTTACCGAAAACATATCTTATGTTCAAACCGAACCAACCGGCTTCGAAATCGGTATCTTCAATAATTATAAATGTTGGACGCCAATCAACACCTACGGCAAGTGGAAAATCAAAGTGGTACTCTAACCCAATTTCACCACTAACACCTAATCCAAATGGATCACCAAGATAGGCAGATGGGCCAGCACCAACATACCAGTTGAAACCTGTTCCTAATGGCTGATACAGAAAATCCCAGAGCGCATCCACACCAACGCCATTATCTCCAAAAGAAACATTTGCATGGATTCTACTAAATTGACCGAGGCCGAAAACTCCGTCAACGGCATAATGACCTCCAAATGCGTCGCCGAAACGTATTCCGATTTCCTGCGCCTGGCTGAATTGGAATAGTCCTCCCAAAACAAGAATTGTGAAAAGAATTTTTTTCATGTCATACCTTTATTTATTTGTGAAAAATAGTCAGCAAAAATGATAATTAAATGCTTATTCTAACGCCGCCGTTTATAAAGAATGTTCTTGACTTTCCAACGTCGAATGAAGTTAAGCTTGAAACATCGCTTAATGACCATTCATATTTTAAGTCCAGGAAGAACATCGAAAGATCAACTCCGGCACCGAGGAATACTCCGTAAGTTGGTGAAGTGAAATCATCTTTTGTTAATCCTTCAGCATCAACATTTGACAGTATTGTCATAGATCCGCCACCAAAAGCACGAAGACCTATAATGTCTGTTTCCTTGCCTAGAAGATGATAACCAACCATTACAGGAATTCTTACCCCACTTTGGGAAGTGCTAAAAACAAAGTTGGTGTCATTCGCAGAAATCTCATTACTCTTGTAAGTCCAGAAAATTCCACCCTCGCCGTAAAGCTTTTCGCCAAAAGAAACGGTCCCACCGAGCTGCCAGCCAACTTTAGCTGAAGTTGATGCATTTTCAGGGTCTTGAGAGTAGCCAGTAAAGTTAATTCCTATAGCAGGTTTTAATTCAACCTGTGAATAGTTATTGCCTACAAAGAAGAATAGCGAAATAATAACAATCGAAAATAAAGTTTTTTTCATACTAAATAGGCTCCTTTTTCCCATTAGTTTGTGAATATAGTGTGATTTTGAAAAAATAAGATTAAACTTGATTGATAAAGATTCAAGCTAAAACAATAAATAATTAAAAAAAGTTCACAGACATCTCACTCTTTTTTATTTAATTTTTGTAAGGGAGTAAATTTTGGCAAAATCAGCTTAATAGACTCAATAATGAAGGTTTTCTTAGTCAGTTCCACCAGGTTATAATGAACCAATCCCCAATTTGCATTTAACCCTGTCTCGGTCTTCTTGCTCAAAAATTTCTGATTCTTTCACAACTAATCTTTCCGGAGTAACATTGGGAAAAGTGAGCAAATAATTTTTGATAGCATCTGCGCGTTCATTTGCAAGGCTTATAATTTCTGCTTCTGATACTTGCTGTTCATCTTCCAGACTCTGAATCATTTTTTGTAGATACTCTTTCAGATCACTTTTATTTGAAGAAGTAGAATCAGTTTGGTTTACCTGTGGAAAATATTTTGCCCGCAATTCATCAAGCTTTTCTTTTCCAAACGTTTCAAAATATAACGATTCCAAAATACTTCTATCATAGTTTAAATCTTCAATTTGCATGCCTTGCAAAGAATCAGCACCAGCAGATGTCTTTCTTTCTGAATAAGCAGCGTTAAATTTTTTTGAACGGATTACTTTTACATCAGTGATAGGATCAGCCGTACCATAAATCTCCAGAATAATTTCAGGCCTTTCATTGAAAGCGGTGGTTAGCTGTTCTAATTTCTCTTTTTCGTCAGGAAGCAATATTGATTCGCCTGGAATAAAAGCAATGTATTCCAGCTCATCACCATTAATTCCTAAAAGATCACCCAAATAAACGAAAGGGGCTTCAATTACATTTGTGAACGAACGTTTAACAGCCCACCAGATTAATGCACCAACATCAATATCGGGATCATTTAAATTGCCAGTTACTTCAACATCCAGATCAATATTTCCATCTTTATCCTTTAGCAAGGCAAGAGCAAGTTCCACCGGAAGATCCATAGCTTCGGGCTGTTCCACCTTCTCACCAAGTGTAAGCTGATTCAGGTAAATTTTATTATCTGATATAAGATTCTCATTTGTTATCTGGTAATTCAAATCCAATGATAACCTTCCCTTTTCAACTTTATACCCAAGAAATTTCATTGTATATGGAGTGAAATTTATGAGGTCAACATTTTGAAATTTTAGTTTTAGTATTGCAAAAGCCAAAGGATCCAGAAGATCTATTTTACCATCTATTTGAGCTTTGCCATATTTTCCAACAATACCTTCTGCCAAAATTGTTGTGTTCAAGGGTTTATTGCTTGAAAAACCAGCTATGTCTCCATTTAGCGAATGAATATCAATAGTAAATTTTTGAGGCAATGAAAGATCAGAGAGAATTAATTCACTATTTTGAATTTTTATTTCTCCGATATCAATGAAGAAATCTTTCTTGGGTGTGTTTGTAATATCTGAAATTTCCGTTTTAAGCTGCTCTACCATGCTAGGTATCGATCTTAAACCTTCAATAATTTTTATGGACGTATCCAGTACTACAGAGGCAAAGAATTGGTTTAAAATTATCTCCCTCATTTTTACCGAGAAGGGACTTGTTATAACAGCAATATCATCAATTCGAATTGTTTTACAATCAGCCACATGTTGATTTTCTGAATCAAGTAAACTGAGTTGGTCAATCCTAAAATTACCATTATAGTTAACAATTGGAAGTTTGCTTGCATCCTGCATACTTACTTTAACATCACCGGAAGTGCTTACGCTACCGCTTTTTAAGTTTAACTTAGCAAATTGTGATACATATTGATCAAGAATAGTTAAATCAATTCCTTTGACATCATAATGCAAATTGGCGTTTAGCGGCTGCAGGGTTAACATCCCATCAGCAGTTATTTTTCCGCCGCTTCGAATTTGCAGCTCAGCGTTGAAGTCAGTTGTATCTGTTGATAACGGATGGATGTTGGTCAGTTCGACATTAGTACTGTCGATAAATATTTCAACTTCTGGATTAACAGAATAATCTTTAAAAATCAGATTAGAATTTTGAAGAACGAGCTTCTTTATTAAAATATCCCAGGAACTGTCAACTGGTATTTCTTGTGGCTTGATTAAGTCGGAGAAATTAAAATCAGATTCGTTCAGCTTTTTTATTGTAACGGCGGGATTAGTAACGGTTATGTTTTCAAGTTCAATTCTGCCAGTAATAATAGGTAGAACATTCAAGTCAACATAAAGTTCTTTAAAGAAGAGAAAAACGGAACTATCCTTATCCAAAAGTGAAAATTCTTCTAATGAAAGCTCGAAGGTAAATGGATTGAATGACACTGATTCAACAGTGGCTTCTCTACTGAAACGTTCCTTAACTATATCACTTATCTTAATTTTAAACACAAAAGGAACGATTACAAATCCTACCAAAGAGTAGAGCAATACAAAAAATATTAACCAGGTAAACGGGTTTTTGATTAGCCTTTTCAAAGAAGAAGCAGCTTTAGTTTTTCTCTCCAATGACTTACCCATATTTCAACAAAGTAAAAAGCTCACCTTAAAAATAATGTCTCCAATCAAAGATAAGTCGTAAACCAAGATTCCAAACCGTTTTAAGCTCAGGTATTGATTCCATATCACCCAATGAACTTAACACTTCAACATTACTTGGAATATCAAATCCTCCATAGAGCTGTATAAACATCGAGGAACGCTGACCAACATCAAATGTTTTAAAGGGACGATACTCAACAATCGGAAATTCAAACAGAGTTGAGCGATATGATAAAATATATAATTGCTCTAGTCCTTGCGCGTCTTCTGAAACGTTAAATAGTGCGTCACGTTCTTTAGTTCTTCCATAGAAATAAACGGCCACTTCTCTTCCAAGCACAAATTGAAAACGACCAAAAGAAGTTTCAATACCAGACTGCCAGGGAATGAGTCCGCCATTAACAGCAGTAACTCCAACGCTTGTTAAGGCTTCCTGATCGATAAAGTATAGAATTGGTGCAAGAATTAATAAATCACCCGGCAATAGATAAAATGGGAGTCGAAGCCGTCCATTGTAAGCAGATCTTCCGGGAATGGCTGCTAATAAGTTTCCATAATTCTGCAGTTCCGTCCCACCCACAACTCCGGTGGAAGAGGAACCATCCTGCCGCCAGCCCGCAGCGAAAAAGATAAGGCCATCGCCGGATTCATTTAACACGCCGTCCAGACCAACACCAAAACGGAAAGCAATTTCAAGTCCGCCGATAACACCAGCAGTTTCCTGGTTTAATCCGAATCCGCCGTTAATTAATGAACCTTTCATTGCAGGTGAGAAACCAACGAATGTTCCTATCTCTGCTCTAAATCTTGGAAGTTCTCCCAATCCCTGAACAAGAGCGGGAACCGGAGTTTTTATAAAGACATCAGTTAACAGCTTTTCAAAAGCAGGATTAGATTCGTGCGGCGGCATATAATTATTTTGACAAACATTGAAATTTTCAGGAGCGGGTATTTTATTATCACTTTTGTAAATTATTTCAGGATGATGGCCTAGTGCAGCGTTGAGAAACTGTTCCAGACTTATCATAACTACATTTGCTGCTCTATCTGCATCTTCAAATCTCATCCAGGCATCACCGGTGAGAACGACATTTTCGCCTTCCCATGTGCTTGCCTTCAGTCCTATCTCGTTATAATAATCGTGCGTGCCTTTTCTTTGAGAAGCATCTCCCCATGTTCCGGCTGCGTGACCAGATGCAAAAACATCCTGCAAAAAGTGAATCGCAAATGCTTCATCAGCAAGTGCGGATAAGATTATAATAGAACGTTCTTCCTGAGTAAAATTTTGATTAACTAATAATGAAGCTTTTGACATCGCAGAATAGTGGTACCAGGCATAGGCTGCGATTGCATTTAGCTCTGCTCCTTCTTTTGTACAAGATAAAATGTAAGAAACAGCATCCATATTAACATCAGGCAGAGAAAGAAGGAAGTGTACATTATTACTGCCAGCTCTCGTTGCATATTCGGGATCTGCACCTTGTAGTTTCAAGTCTGATTCTCTGAGACCGTTTATTCGCCTTATTCTATCTTCCGATAATGCAAGATCAATTTTTAATTGCGCGGTAATATCTGCTACTTTTAATATCCAGTCGGTTTGGAGAATATTATACAACATATTTTCAGCGGAACAGGAATGGTCACCAGCAATAGCTGGCCAGGCAGCGTAATCAATTTTTTCCGGTTTGGTAAGCTGTTGCAGATCTATAACTGGCTCTGTTAACCGGAACTCATATCCAATTCTGGCTTGTGCCCAAAGATCATCCAAAATTGTGCGATGAGTATCATTAAGCTTTGAGATGGCAAAAAGCATTATATCTCTGTGCTCGGGATAAACCCAGGCGCTAGTTTTGTTCAAACTAAAAATCAAAATCATAGTTAGGAAGCTGCCAAGGTACATTTTTTTCATAAAAATTAATTAGGAAAGTTTTTAAAAGTTAATGTTTATAATAATTCTGCTGTGCAATGTAGTCATTTTTATTTTTCAATTTAAAATTCTCATTGAGCCGGGATCTGGAATCAGTTATCTGGTTTTCGATTTTGTTTCATTTCGTTTATTAAATCATTGCCTTTGTCCCAAACACGTATATCTATTCTTTTCATTTGATGTAATTGCATTGCTGTCTCGAAATCATATTTAAGAGCGATACTCCGGCAGTCAGCACTTCTGCATAATGAAGGAGCTCGATCGTGAATGCTGCAGCCGGATTCAACTAAATAGATACAATCCCCATTTGGTTTGTGTGCAAGCATAAGTGCACCGGGAACGTAAGGGTGAAGCTCTGTTATATAATTTTTAGGATTATCCACCTCTGTCAATCTGATTGCATCGCCCTGGCAGCAGAGAGTGCATCCATTACAGGGAACGAATGTCGTTTTAATTTTATTAGCCACTTATCTTTTCTTAAGAATAATTTTGATACCCGTTTTCCAATTTTCGTTGCAATACTTTTTTCTCCTCTTCAGAAATGAATGCGTGAGTTAAAGCATTCTGATTGCATTTATATAAATCGATCATTTCCCAGTTGAACACACTCATCAACTTAGAATATTCTTCTGTTAAAGAGATATTCACAAGTGA
>JALONF010000004.1 GCA_025455085.1 Ignavibacteriaceae bacterium | reverse complement strand
GGTTTATTCTATTTGATTGCCAAAGATGCACTCTGCGTGTATATAAACAAAAGCAATCCGATAAAAGATTATTCTATTGAACAAATCAAAAATATATTTGAGTGTCAAGTAATAAACTGGAATGAGCTTGGTTGGGAAGATCAAGAAATTTTTCCTGTAATTCGAAATCTGAATTCAGGAACACATCTTTACTTCAAAGAGCACGTTTTGGAAGGAGCAGAATATTGTAATTCTGCTATTGTAAAATCCACTACTGATGATGTAATCGAATTTATTGAACAAAACACTAATGCCATTGGCTATGGAAGTATTGGTTACTCCGGAAATTTCAGTTACGCTAGTATTAATGGGATCGAACCATCAGAAAAAAATGCGCAGAACGATACATATCCTATTACACGTTACCTTCATTTTTTCACAACGCAGATTCCAAAAGGTTCGGTTAAAAATTTTGTTGATTGGGTTTTATCGCCTGAAGGGCAACGGATCGTTAAACAGGCAGGTTATATACCACTCTGGGATCTAAATTATTAGAATCCTGGCGATATCTCATCTAAACGTCTCTTAACAAAAACTTAATCAATTCTTAACTATTTCTTTATCTATAGTTCTGACCAATTATTTAGTTTTGTGTAAAAATATTGGTAACAATTGCAATGACTTTCAAAGAAATATTTCACTTTAACAATTTCTTGCATAAAATAAAATTAGACAATTCAGAAAAGGGATGTTCTGTTAATTTGGCAGAAGAGATAAATATGGAAGAGAATAGAGACGATGATAAATTTTATTGTAGTGAATGGAACCAGGAATATGAGTTGATCTATTTATCGTATGTCTTAGAAAAATAAATCTCGAACATGCCTAATAGTTTCTCCTTATCAGGTCAATAAAGCAGCGTGCACTAAGTTAAGATGTCCATTCTTATGGTTATGTTCAGGTTCCGACTTGAGTTTGTTTGGAAAGCTCATTGACTGAATATCTACTTCAATTTTTCCTTTTACAATCGTCAGATAGTTTATTTTCAGTAATTGGTTATTGCTTCTGATTGTTTCTCCTGCATTCAGGAATCTTACACCTTTCCGGGAATATTCATCTGATTCGTGAATATGGCCGTGAAGAACAATGTCAACTTTAAATTCTTTGAATAAATTAAATAGTCTTCGTTTGCCTCTCAGCTTCATTGTTTGTTTTTCAATACCTGCCCAAATATTACCAAAAGTACTTTTTGATTTGCTTTTTAATTTGTTAAAATGATGGTGGACTAATACTATCCTGTGTTTTACTTCATTATTAGCATTATTAAATATGTCAAACAACTCACCGAATTGAGCAGCGTCAATTTCGCCATTGGATCCAAAAGGATTGGTAAGTTTTGAATAAAGTGCTATTGAGTTAAGGCCAACAATTAATAAATTATTTATTTTCTTAGCGAAAGGGAAGAAGTTCTTCGGTGAAAGATAGAAGCAGTTATCAAAAGCTTCAGGAAAATAGCTGAGAAAAGAACTTACTTGTTTATTAAAATCCACAGCATTGCATTTTTCAGGGAATGAAAATATTTCTTCTGCTTTCTGAACGCCACCGAAGATATCGTGATTACCAGGAATGATTGACAGCTTGTCTCCGCTAATAAATCCATACTTGTTCAACATCCTTCTGAATATTTCTAGATCTTTTTCAGATGCGTTATCGGTAATATCACCTGTTACTATCAAATGATCAACTTTTCTTTGAGAAATTTGCTTCAAAAGATAATTAACACGTTTAAAGATAGAATCGTTATAGAAACTGTTGAGATGAAGGTCTGATATGTGTGCTATTAACAAAAATAACTTTAGTTTGTTTTGGATGACCAAACCTACAATTGCACTGTTAATAAAATATTAAGAAATGCTTAAGAAATTATTATTAAATTTTTAATGGAATCAGTTTTCCGTTTCTGTCTGTAGTGCACCTTTAGACTTCTTGAAAGTGCGGAATGCAAATAGTGTCTGCCTGAAGTAATGCTTCGGGAAGTCGGTTTTTAATCCATATTCATCCGGCTTTGTATTGGGCAGGAAGGCTGTTCCGAATATCCAATCCCATATTGCAAGCTTGGTTGCGAAGTTTCTGTTTCTTCCTTTACCGGTGGAATGATGCCAGCGATGCATTTCCGGTCCGTTAATTATTTTCTGCAGTTTTCCTGTTCGCACATTAATGTTTGAATGAATGTACATTCCCCAAACTGCACTTATAACACCTTTATATGCTATTACTTCGGGAGGAGAACCAAGTAAAACTATTGGGAGAAATTCGATTGTTTGATTAATTAAAATCTCCAAAGCATGGGATCTTGAACCGGAAAGCCAGTCAACTTTCTTGGGAGAATGATGAGCTTCGTGAATTCTCCAGAGATATTTATTCTTATGCTGCCAGCGGTGCATCCAGTAAATATATAGATCGTGGGTTACTAAGAAGAAAATCAGTTGAATCCAGATTGGAACATCTTTGAATAATTGTAATCTTGAAAGACCAGTCGATGTATCAATGAAATTTATTATATAAGTGAAAATTAAAATACCAAGTATATAACTCTGAGCAATTGTGTAAAGAGCAAGATCATCAAAAAAACCTTCACGCAAAACTTTCTGACCTTTAGTATATGGCCAGATTCTTTCAGCAATTATGAAAAGAACAGCAGCACCAACAATAATAAGTGTTGAATACAGCTCAGCGTTAGACATATTGGAAAAATAGTTTTGAACCCAGCGAGTGATATCAGCAAATATTGTAGCCATGAACTTTTTTAGTCAAAATTATTTTACTCTTCTTAACTTCGTTCTTGCACTCATTTCACTCGGGTAAACTCGTTTTATTCCATCGCCTAAAGCAATTTCAATATCACGAATATTTCTAACCAATCGGTTGAATCCGTTCGGCTCAACCGAGGCAGCCTGATCACTTCCCCACATTGCTCTGTCAAGTGTAATATGTCTTTCTACAAAGCTGGCTCCTAACGAAACTGCTGACCACGTGGGTGCTAATCCTGTTTCGTGTCCTGAATAACCGATTGGTATTTGAGGATATTTCTCACGCAAAGTAGTTATCATCTTTAAGTTTAATTCTTCATTAGGGCAGGGATATGAAGAAGTTGAATGAGCAATTAGCAGATTTTTTTCACTGAAAATATTTACTGCTTCTTCAATCTCTGCCATCGTTGACATACCAGTGGAAATGATAGTAGGTTTATTAAGCTTCTTATGTTTTAGCAAGAGGTTTTTATCTGTTAAAGAAGCTGAGGCAGTTTTGTAAATAGGTACATCAAATTCTTCAATAAAATCAACGGCTTCTTCATCCCAACAGGAAGCAAACCAAAAAATATTTTTCTCTTTGCAGAACTTATCAATTTCTGCATAATCATCCTTTGTAAATTCGACTTTGTACCTGTAATCGATGTAAGTCATTCTGCCCCAAGGAGTATCTCTCTCAATATTCCATTGGTCTTTTGGAACGCAGATTTCAGGAGTTCTTTTCTGGAATTTAACAGCATCACATCCTGCAGCTTTTGCACCTTCTATAAGCTTCTTTGCTATATCCAATGAACCATTATGGTTAATACCGATTTCAGCAACAATAAAAACAGGATGACCATCTCCAATGTTTACTTTTCCGACTTCTATTGATCTCATAAAATTTTTCTTTTATTAGAGTGATTATTCATTCTTAAATGCAATAATAAGTTCAGCTACTTCTCTGAATGCACCATTTCCTCCCGTGTTTTCGCAAACATAGTCAGCTATCTCTTTAATGAAGCTCATTCCGTTGGATGGAGTCGCTCTGAAACCTACAAGTTTCATCACTTCAACATCGTTAGAATCATCACCGACGAAAGCAATTTCATTAATTTTTAAATTGTGCTTTTTCATCACTTCAGAAAGAACTTCTTCTTTTTTCTTAATGCCAAGATAGTATTCAGTTATTTTTAATTTTTCTGCTCTTGATTTTACTGAACCTGATTCTTCACCAGTGACAATTATGGTTTCAACACCAGCATATTTTCGAAGCCTTTCAATACCCATACCATCTCTTATTGAAAATCTTTTTAACTCTTCGCCCTTTGCAGAATAGTAGACTCCGGTATCAGTTAAGACACCATCGTTATCTGTCAGAACAACTTTAATATTTTCGAGTTTCTCTTTTAGATGGAGATTCTTTTGTTTGAGTTGATTATCGATTACCATGCTGTCCAACCTCCATCAACAACTAAATTTGCACCTGTCATATAACTTGAAGCATCACTGGCAAGAAACACAAGCGCACCTTTATAATCAGTCGGATGAGCCATTCTTCCGAGCGGTGTTTTAGTTGAATAATTCTTGATGAAAAATTCATCCTGACCGGCTTTTACTCCACCCGGAGAGAGAGTATTTACTCTTACACCTTTATTTCCCCAATAAGCGGCTAAAAATCTAGTGAAAGAAATTACAGCGCCTTTTGTTACGGGATAAGCTGCAGATTTATAAAATGTTTGTTCGCCTTTTTCATTTTTGTAAATAGATTGGTCCGGTGCAACAATCCCGTAAGTAGAAGCAACATTAATTATACTTCCAGAACCTCTGTTTGCCATTTCACTCCCAATGACCTGCGAGCAAAGGAACATTCCGGTTACATTTACATCAAGTGATTTTCTGAACATTTCAACCGGGTAATTTTCAAATTTTGATTCTTCGAGTGCTGCAAGTGGATCCTCAAACTTATCATTTATGGCAGCATTATTAACGAGTATATCTATCTTGCCGTAGTTGCTAATTACTTTATCCTTCAAATCCTTAACTGATTTTTTATGAGTGATATCGGTTGAAATACCCAGAGATAAAGCAGGCAGTGTAGAAGCAAACTTAGCACATTCGCTTTCATTCAAATCACAAACAACCACACTTGCACCTGCATCTGCAAGTGCGTGACAATGATGTTTTCCAATTAAACCGAGAGCTCCGGTTACAACTGCAACTTTTTCCTTCAGTGAAAATAATTCTGTTAATCTTTTTTCGACAGTCAATTTATTTCTTCTTTGGTTTTGTATTGAAGTTAGTTACTTTTCTAAATACAGGTTCTACTGGTTCGCCCCTGAGATAACTGCTAACATTTTTTTCATCTACTGCTTTTTTTAGAATCGGAAGAACTTCATGGTAAGCTTTTAATGTATATTCAACATCAGCATCGGAATGAGAGAAGCTCATATTATGAAAACCGCCCCAGAGTACTCCACGTTTGATCATTTCCTGCTGAACAAGCGATTTCATTTCCAGAGGATTTCCGGCAGAAGCATCAAAGGTTATGATTGAACGACATTCATAACCGATACATTTAGTATAGGGCATATCTAATTCAGCAGCAATTTGATTATAACCATCTTTAAGCTTTTTACCTTGCTTAGCCAGATAAGCTAGAACGTTCTTTTCTTTCAGTTCATTGATTGTTGTTTTTGCGGCTGCTAATGATAATGCTTCACCACCGAAAGTTGTAAAAAAGAAGACGTCCTTCTCAAGGACTTTCATTATCTCCTTTTTGCCGACGAGTATTCCGATGGGCATTCCATTAGCAACAGCTTTCGAAAAACAAGCCAGATCAGCTTTAATTCCAAAATATTCCTGTGCACCGCCAAGTGCAATTCTGAAACCGGTCCACATTTCATCAAATATTAAAAGCGTTCCATTTTTATCACAAACCTCTCTTAACTTTTGTAGAAAATTATCTTTTGGAGCTTCGAATACAAATGGTTCTAAAATAACTGCAGCCGTGTCATCATCTATGGAATCAATAACTGATTGAATATCATTGTAATTAATTGTAAAAGTTAAATCCTGAACAGCTTTTGGAATGCCAGCGTTCCTATCAGTTACAGAAATATACCAGTCGTGCCAGCCGTGGTATCCGCAGCATAAAACTTTTTCTCGTTTAGTATAAGCCCTTGCAACTCTTATTGCAGCCGAAGTAACATCAGCGCCTGATTTACTATACCTTATTGATTCAGCATTTGGAATAACTTTGTTTAATAGTTCTGCTACTTCAACTTCCAGTGGATGCATTAAAGAAAAAGTTATTCCATCTTCCAGTTGTTTCTTTATGGCTTCATCAACTTTATCGTAAGCATATCCAAGTGAAAGAGGACCGATAGCCATATTAAAATCCAGATATTCATTTCCGTCAACATCCCAAACGTGCGAACCTTTTCCTCTGACTAAATATTTTGGAGCAACTCCTTTAACATTTTGCTGTGGTCCTTTAGCGAGAGTCTGAGTTGTACAAGGGATAAGTTCTAATGCTTTTTTGTATAGTTCATCGGATTTATTTATCGATGGATAGTCTTTATTGAATTCAACTTTATTCGGCATAGCTTTATTGATATTAAATTATTATTAACACTAAATCTTCTTCGTTTGCATCGCAGAGATTGTTTTTAGTTCATCGAGATGGTTTCTGTACCAATTAACTCCGGTATACATTTCGTTAATTTTTTTAATCTCAGGCTTTTTCTCAAGAAGCGCTAAGATATCTTTTAAACGAAATCTTTTGTTATCCTCATATAACTCATCGTAAATTCTCTTTATAAACTCATAGTCTTCGTTGTAATCGATAGTAAATCTGTGAGTCATTGAGTAATCAAGTCCTGTTTCCCAAACTACATTCCCAATTCTGAATTTATCAGGATTCTCCCAAATGTAGGGAGTAGTATGCTCTCGCTCAAAATCTTTTTTAGCATTTATCCATGCATCTTCCAACACCTTGATACTCATAATCTCCACATCATTCCCATCAGGATAAGTTGGGGGATGAAGGTTACTCACAAAATCAAATTTATCTCTATTGCTAATATAATACTGGATGACTTTATCAATTATTTCGGGGTCAATCAACGGGCAATCGGAAGGTATTTTTATCACAACATCGGCGTTAAATTTCTTAGCTGCTCGATAATGACGATCAAGCAAATCAAGTGAATGACCACGAAATATATTTAAGTTATTCTGTTTGCAAAGTCTGAATAATTGATCATCAGACTCATCATCAGTAGTAGCAATAATTATTTTTCCAGCATATCTTGACAAACTTAGTCGTTCTTGCATTCTTATGATTAAAGGTTTACCTGCAAGTGGAAGCATAACTTTACCTGGAAGTCGAGTTGAACCCATTCGAGCTTGAATGACCGTAACAATTTTAGGAGAGGTAGTCAATTTTGAATGATTAATGCCCGGTATGTGTTCGGGCTAATTTGCGTTTTAAAGGATACTTTATGTGATGTATTAAGTCAGAATAGTATTTGTCTTTTTCTTTTGGTCTTTCAACAGATTGGGTTGCCAGCAATTCATTTGCAACCTCTGCAATATTTTTTGCGGATGAACCGTTATTTTGGATTGGGACCAATTTTTTTAATTCATCATTATCGATATCGCAATAAACTTCTTTTCCTAAAACCTGTGCAGGAAAAATTGTACTGGAAAATCGTGTGATTAGAACATCACAATTAGCCAGCAATGGATCGATACTTACACCATGATAGACAAAAGCATCAGGGGCGTATTTTTTTATTTCTGCAACTCGTTTCTTTACATTTTCATTCGGATGAAGTTTAAAGATAAGTTTCCTTCCGTTAGCTATTTTAAGTGCAAAATTTATGAGTTTTTTTCTGTTCTCATATTTAAGTGTCTCTCTAATATCTGAAGTCGCTACTAAGACAAAGTTCTTATGCTCAAACTTCAGTTCTTTCATTTCAGATAAATTATCAAAGTTTGGTATCCCAGTTACACGAATTTTATTTGGGTTGATACCTCTTTCAATGAATTGTGTCCTGAAACCGTCGGATGCAACACAAAAGTAGTCGTACTGATGAGACAATCCTGTCATTGAAGTACTTGCACACCATCTGTAAAGATGTAAAAATCTGGTAACATGGTATCGCCAATCAGGCGGGTCGGTCATACCTTCCTGAACAAGAATGGTTTTAAATTTTTTAATATTGCCAGGAACAGTAATATCCTGAGAAGTTATAACCAAATCATAATTATCATTCTTACCACGAAAATCTATATTTAGATTATTCTCTACTAAATATTTGAGCGTATTCTGCTTATATTTTTCGCCTAAAATTGTGTATTCAACTAATTTTAATTTGTTTAGAAACTCTAAAAAGCCGGTAGCAAAAAATGGTGTGAAGTAAGCCTCATGTTCCGGTAATTCGAGGGATATTTTGTGCATTTGCGTGGTCTGATTCATCGAACCACAGATGTATAAAATTTTTTTCTTTTTCATGTTACAATTTTAGAAATAACCACCTTTTGTAGATTGAAATATATAAAAATAATAAATCTTAATAGATGCAATTTAAAGTTACTTTGAAAGATTTGATTAGAATCACATAAAAGTTAGAATTACTAAGTAGCTCTGAAAAAAATTAACAATTAATTAATAATCAGTCTTGCATTAAGCTGGAATAAATACAATTTTTTACATAGAAAATTAGAATTAAATCCAAGATGATAATTATTAAACCAAATAAACTTAAAAAGGGAGATCTGATAGGAATAATTTCACCGGCTTCTTCTCCTGGAGACTTATCACTGATTAAAAGTGGTGTTCAATATATAGAGGGATTAGGCTATCATACTATTCTTGGAAATAATGTTGGAAAAAGTAGAGGATATTTAGCTGGAACAGATGAGGAAAGAGCTGATGACATTCATCAAATGTTTGCCGATAAAAGAGTGAAGGCAATATTTTGTTTAAGAGGAGGATATGGTGCATTTAGATTACTTGACAAAATTGATTATAAAATAATTCGAAACAATCCGAAAATATTTATTGGTTTCAGTGAAATCACTTCACTACAAATGGCGTTTCTACGAAAAGCAAATCTTATCACTTTTGCCGGACCAATGGTTGTTCCAAACTTTTCTAAAGAAGTAAGCACTTTTACTGAAGAAAATTTCTGGCGGATAATATCATCAAACAAAAATCCTGGAAGGATTATTTTTCCCAAAATAAATAGGCTTTCACTTCTTAGTTCCAATGAAGTTTCCGGAATAATTATTGGAGGAAACTTAGCAGTATTTACATCATTATTGGGGACAGGTTATTTACCTGACTTAAAAAACAAAATTCTATTTTTGGAGGATATAAGTGAACCACCATATAAAATTGATAGAATGTTTAATCAATTAAGATTGAACAAAGTTTTTAAAAAGGTAAAAGGAATAATTCTTGGCAGTTTTGTTGATTGCAATGAATCAGATGTGAAAAAGAAAACTCTATCCTTCGAAGAAGTTTGCGATCATTATCTAAGTCCACTTGATATTCCGGTGATTCGCTCATTTCCTCACGGTCATATTAAAGATATAGTTACTTTGCCTATTGGATTGAAAATAAAATTAAATGTGACAAAAGGATATCTGGATTTTTTGGAGAGTGGTGTCAGCTAATTGAACCCTTTGTAAAAGGATTATTTAAATAAGTAAAATAATTTTGTTTGAAATGTTTTTCTGCCAAGTTGGCCTTTTGTAGATTCGAAAATATGCCATAGACCGTTGAGCCGGTTCCACTCAGCAAAGCAAATTCTGCACCTTGTTGGTAAAATTGTTCTTTAATTTGTTCAATTAAGGGGAACTCGTTAAACACAACTGCTTCAAAATCATTCTTCACATACGACTTAAGCCTATGAAAATCAATTATTCCTTTATTCAAAATATCTCTTAGATTCATAATCGGATGTGCCGGTCTGATCTTTTTGAAAGCCCATCCAGTATCGATCTTGATTCGTGGGTTAACAACCAGGATAGGGTAGAGAATTTCTATTCCCAGAGGATGAAGTATTTCACCTCTTGACTTAGCATAGGAAGGAACCGGATCTAAGAAATATGGAACATCAGAGCCGAGTTCTATGGCTATTTTAGATAATTCTAGATAGCTAAGTCCAAGGTCAAACATTTTATTAACCGTTTTTAGAGTTGTCGCAGCATTGGAACTTCCGCCTCCTAGTCCACCACCGATTGGTATTACTTTTTCAACGAGAATATCCAAGACAAATTTTCTGTCTGTAAAATCTTGCAGTAGTCTAATGGCTTTAAGAATTAAATTGTCTTTTAATTGATTTAGTAATTCAGAATCAGTTCGGAAAGAGGATTTATTCGATTTATTAAAAGTTATTTTATCAGAAAGGGAAAGTGGAATAAAAATCGTCTCCAGATCATGATATCCATCTTCCCGCTTTCTGACGACATTTAAACCCAGATTTATTTTAGCAGGGGATTCAACTATAAATTTGTCCATCTAAATATTCTCTGATTTTTTTTGTATGCGCAGGGCTAGATCCACAACAAGAACCGATGAATACTGGTTTATATTCAAGAGATTTCTCAACAAATTTAAGATACTCATCTGGCTGAATTCCACAACTAATAATTTTATCAGTTATGAGGCCGCTTCCGCAATTTAAATAGTATCCCCATCTCTCAGGTAGTTGTATGCTCCCAATTATATTCAGAAATAAGTTTGGTGATATGCAATTGAAACTTATCGCGATAACCCCATGATCTCTTAAGAATGATAAAATATTATCCAGACTTTCTCCGGATAAAATTTTAAAGTTATCTAAAACATAAAGACTGACGATATAAGGTATTTCATTTTTATCACAATGATCGCAAATAATCTTTAATTCATCAAAATGACTTTGAGTTTCATTTAGGACAAAATCAACACCGCTATCTATAAGTAAATCAAGATGGTACTTGTGATTTTCTTTAAGTTCATTATTGCTTAGAGTTCTCTCTTTTTGATAACAATCTTCAGTAGGCGCGTTTGAGCCGGCAGTAAGAACTTTACTTCCCATCGAAGCCTGCTTTGCAAGATGAACAGCTTCTTTTACATATTCAGCTGCAGTGTCTATACCGGCTTTTGATAGTGAGGCAGGATTTGTCCTGAATGTGTTGGTAGTAATTATATCTGCTCCCGCATTGATATACTCAAGGTGAGTTTTAAGGATTAGGTCAGGATTATTATGGTTTATATTTGTTGTCCACAGAACATTATCGGTTAAAATTCCTTTTTGTTGAAGATAACTTCCCATAGCACCATCAAGCACTAATGGTTTTGATGACTTAGTTTTAAATGGATTTTTTAATAACATTCTTGGAGCCGAATTTTGATAAAAAGAATTTATCTATCTCAGATAGAATCTGATCAAGATCAATCAGCTTTATACATTCAAGATTGTATGGACATTGTTTCTTCCAACAGGGAGAACAGAACAATTCTTTTTGGAATATTTTTACTCCGTGATCGTATAAATCAATTTCAGTCCAGCAGCTTACACCAAACCAGGCAATTACAAATTTTCTTAGGGCGATAGCTATGTGCATTCCGAGAGAATCACCTGTAACTACTATATCTGCAATGCTTTCATAGCAGATACCTCGCCTTAATCCTTCTGTAGTTGGAGTGTTGATTATTCTCCCTTTAAAGTGAGAATAAATTTCTGCATTTCGTTGGGCATCCTCCGGTCCGCCAAGTAGAACTATTTTATATTTCTTTTTTAGAAGTTGACGAATAAGATAAATATGTTGTTCAACTGTCATCTTCTTATTCGGATAGAGCTCGGAGCAGCCTGTATTAAATCCAATAATTTTATCTTTCTTTTTGATGCCCACTTTCTTTTTATAGTTTTCAATGTAGAGCTTTTCCTCTTCAATAAATTCGAAGATATATTTATCTCTGTTATAATCAAGCTCAAAGGTTTCTGCCAAATAATTCTGGCCGGTTCGTTGGTTGACTTTAAACTTTAAATGATCGTCCATTCCAAGATTAAAATTGTAATGTGCTCCATTATTCTTGGGGATTATTTTCCCATCTGAATCAAGTCCAAATCCTAACTTAATCTTTGAATCCAAACTATTAAGAAAGGCACAAGATTGTTGTGACTTATCAACGTTCATAACATAATCGAATTTAATTTGCTGAAGTATCAATATAGATTCTGCGTCGAAATTATAAACGTGATCAACATGCGGATTATTATAGAGAAGAGGAGCAGCATTTTTTAAAGTAACCCAGTAAATAGTTGATTCGGGAAATTTTCTTTTGATTGCAGGTAATTGTGCTGTTGTCATCAATACATCTCCCATAGCATCGAGATTGATGATAAGTATTTTAGTCCCAACCGGGATGTTATCTTTGCAACCATCTTCCCAGCAATTATGGTCTGGTAAGCAAGGCTTGTAACCAGAAAATCTTTTACAGGATGGGATTTCTTTAGGCATAATTTAATCCATCGTTCATTTATTTGTAATTTTGAAATAGCAGTGTTCGCTTATTCTATGCAAAATTAAACATAATTCTTCTGAATATCAGAAAATAAAATTCTTGATGATTTACAAAATATTTCAATTCAGTTTTGGTGACGGTTACGCAGGAAGTGCGAAGATGGCTGTATTGAGCTCAAAAGCTTTGATAGATAAAGGTCATCAGGTAAAACTTTTTGTTTCTAAAGATTCTTTAACCAAAAAAAGAGCTTTAGAAAAAGGAATACCAATTACTGAACTCGATAGCAGACAAAAGCTATCTCTGCTGTTAAAAAATGTTTTGGATAATTTTGAAGGAGAGAGACCAAATTTTGCAGTGGCCTATCACTCGCAGGATAGGAAAGTTGTGATGAAACTCAAGGCAAAATTCAAAAAAGAAATTTTAAGTATTGCATACAGACAGAACATTTCATTAAGTACACCATTCATTGGTTCTCTAATTTATAACAGATATTTTGATTATATGATTGCTTGCAGTCGCGGTGTTGCCGAGAGTTTATTTAAAGTAGGAATCAAAAAAAACAGAGTGCACGTTATCCATAATACAACCGAGGAATCATCTGATATTTCGAAAATATCTGACGAGAAGATTCGGAATCAGTTTGAAATGAAAGATAGAATCGTTTTGGGGATATCAAGCTGGTTTCATAAAGAAAGGAAGGGCTTTGATATTCTTTTTAAAGCATTTTCAAAGCTGGATGAAAGATTTGTGCTGCTGATAATAGGAATTCCAAAAGAAAACCAAAAAGAAGTTTTTGAATATGCTTCAACATTTGGCATTCCTGAAAATAGAATCGTAATGCCTGGATTCATAGACAATATTTACGAGTACTATAAAGCGATGGACATGTTTCTTCTTCCCTCAAGATCAGAAGGATTTTCATTAGCTTTACTTGAGGCTGCGGCTTCAGGATTGCCAATTATTGCTTCCAATATTCCTGGTAACGATGAATTTATTTTGCATAAGAAGAATGGGCTACTTTTTAATATCAATAAACCAGATGAGTTATATCAATCCATTCTGGAAATGAGTTCAGATCGAAATCAAGCTAGTGGTTATGGAAAGCAAGCTAAAGAAGAATTCAATAGGGAATATACGTTGGAAAGGTATACTGAAAAGCTAATTAAATTTTTCGACGATGCTTTTTCAGCTTAGCACAAAAACACATCTACTTAACAAACTTCATCAGCTTTTCTATTTCATTCATCACTCTTTCAACAGGCAGTTCAAGCATACATTCGTGATTATAAGGACAAACAAGTTTGGTGCAGATTATGCAATGCAGTTCTGAATGAATGACGTATGAAGAATTATCAGAAAATGGTCGATGTGCTTCCGGATCGGTTGGACCAAAGATTCCAAGTGTTGGTTTTCCCACTGCTGCAGAAACATGCATTGGACCGGAGTCATTAGCAATAATCAAATCACAACTTTCAATTAAAGCTGAAAGTTCTCCGAAACTTAATTTTGGAACTAATATTGGTGTTGGTTTCAAGCCATTTATAATTTCCTTAGCATCTTTCTCATCTCCTGGTCCCCATAAAATTAAAATCTTGACATCATATTTCTTCTGAATTTCAGTGCATATTTCAATCCACTTTACCGGGTCACATCTTTTCGATTCCCAGCCGCCTGAAGGTATAATGCCAATTATTAATTGATACTGATTATTTAATGCACTAAAAAATTTTACAGCTAATGTTTTTTCTTCTTTTGTTGTTTGATAGATAATTTTTTTAGAGGTGATTGGAACATCAATAGCTTTTAACAGAACAAGATTATCTTCTGCTGCGTGCTCGCCCATTGTTCCATTCTTGCCAAGAAAGTTGTAAGCATATCTTCGTCCTCGTTTTTCATAACCAACTCTGTATTTAGCGCCTGATAAAAATGTAATCTGAGCAGTCTTGGGATTAGACCAGAAATCTAGAACAAGGTCGTACCTTTCTTTTCTGACTTTTCTTATAATCGAAAGTACAAAATCCTTTTTATTGAATGTTAATATCTTTGATACGAATGGATTATTTTCAACGGAACGCTTTGCAAATTCTTCAGTAAGATAATGAATTTCGGAATGCGGTAATGCAGTCTTTAAATTTTCGAGTACGATTGTAGAAAGAATAATATCACCAATTCCTCGTGGCTTTATACAAAGAATTTTTCTTATCTCCTCTCTCTTAATCTTTCTCTTACTCATACTCTTACTCTGTTTAGTGCGCATCAAGCCAATTATCTCCAACACCAGTCTCAACAAGAATCGGAACATCAACAGGTAAGGCTGTTTCCATAATTTCTTTTATCATTGGACGAAGTTCATCGACTTCATCTTTATGAGCGTCGAAGAGAAGTTCATCGTGAACCTGCAAAACCATTTTTGTTTTGGCTTTTCTTTTTTCAAGTTCGCTATGAATTTTTATCATTGCAAGTTTTATCATATCTGCAGCAGTACCTTGTATCGGCATATTGATTGCGACTCTTTCCTCAAATTGTCTGACAACTCTATTATTGCTGTTAATGTTCCTGAGAAATCTCCTTCTACCAAGTAAAGTCTCTGCATAACCTTTCTCCTGTGCTTTCTTAACAGAATCATCCATATAATTTCTAACATTCTTAAAGGTTTTAAAATAAAGTTCTATAATATCTTTAGCGTGTGATTGTGGAATGCCCAATCTTGTTTTTAATCCAAATGGTCCAATACCATAAAGTATTCCGAAGTTTACTTCCTTTGCTTTTCTGCGCATATCCGGAGTGACATCTTTTGGATCAACCATAAATACTAAAGCTGCAGTGCTGCGATGAATATCTTCACCACTTTTAAATGCTTTCATCAGTGCTTCATCTTTGCAAATAGCTGCAAGCAAACGAAGTTCAATCTGGCTGTAATCAGCACTGAGTAAAACATAATTTTTATCTCTCGGAACAAATGCTTTACGAATTTCCTTCCCCAACTCAGTTCTGATTGGAATGTTCTGCAAGTTAGGATTCAGACTAGAGAGTCTGCCAGTTGCCGCAACGGTTTGGTTAAAATCTGTGTGTACTCTTCCTGTTTTAGGATTTATAAGATTTGGTAACGCATCAGAATAAGTTGACTTTAATTTTGTTACCTGTCTGTAGTCAAGGATAATATCAATTATTTCGTGTTCGCCTCGCAAGTTTTCAAGTGCACGTGCATCGGTAGAGAAACCCGTTTTTGTTTTTCTGCCGGAAGCCAATCCAAGCTTTTCAAAAAGAATAACCTGTAATTGTTTCGGCGAACTAATATTAAATTCCTCTCCAGCAATTTTATGAATCTTTTTTGTGTAGTCTTTGATTAGCATTTGCAATTCTTTGCTGAAACTATCGAGTGCTGCTTTGTCAATCTTGACACCTTCATACTCCATATCTTCAAGAACAGGAATGAGAGGAAAGTCAACATCAAAAGCTACCTTTCCCAGTTTTTCTTTTTTTATTTCTTCACTAAGAATTTCAAATAGCTGAAAGGTAATGTCTGCATCTTCAGCTGCGTAGTCAGAAAGTTTCTCAATCTTAACATCATACATCTTAGTTGGATCTTTTTTATCACCAATTAGATCAGAAAGGGGAATAGGCTGGTAGCTTAAATATTTTTCTGAAAGAGCATCCATACCATGTTTTTGATCGGGATCGATGATGTAGCTTGCAACCATAGTATCGAAATAAAAATTCTCCACTTTAATTCCTACGCTACGCATAACTGAAATATCGTACTTACCATTCTGGCAAATTTTTTTAATCTTTTTATTTTCAAGTAGAGCTTTGAATATATTTTTAAAATCATCAACGGGTAACCGCTTCTTTCCATCAGAAAATATTTTGCTGCCAGGATCAATGGCTACAAAATATCCTTCACCTGCTTTAATTGAAAATGAAGCTCCAAGAATATTTAGTTCAAAAGGATTTAGCGAATCAGTTTCAGTGTCGAATACGAGAAGGGAAGTCTTCTTTAATTTTTCTGCAAGTTTTTCAGCTTCTTTTTTTGTTGTGATAAGTTCGTACTTTGATTTGGATTTATCGAACGTCTTAGCAGTAAATAATTCTTCACTTGAAATTTCTTTTTTCTCAGTTCCATGATTATAAACCTTGAGAAGTCGTGTGTAAAGATTTTTGAATTCAAGCTCAATAAATAATTCACGAAGCTTGTCAAATTGCGGCTTTTCAAACTTCGCTTTATCAAAATCAAAATCCATTGGAACGCTGCAGTTTATTGTTACCAGATCTTTGGATAGGAAAGCATTCTCCTTACTGTCTTCCAGTTTTTTCTTCACTGCTGGTTTATCAACTTTATCAAGATTCTTATAAATATTTTCAATCGAGCCAAACTGTTGAATTAACGGAAGAGCTGTCTTTTCACCAATCCCTTTGACACCGGGAATATTGTCTGAACTATCACCAACAAGCGCAAGATAATCTATCATCTGCTTCGGTTCGAAGCCATATCTTTCAATCACTTTTTTAACGTTGTAAAATTCAACTTCATCGGTGCTTCTACCTGGCCTTGCTACGATTGTTCTGTCAGTCACTAGCTGCATATAATCTTTGTCGGGAGTGATTGCATAAGATAGCATACCCTTCTTCTCAGCGAGCTTAACAACGGTTCCTATTATGTCATCGGCTTCATAACCGGGAAGTATGTAAAGCGGAATGTTCATCAGCCCAACTATTTCCTTTATTCTTCCGATTTGCGGTACCATATCGTCAGGCATTGCTTCGCGGGTTGCTTTGTATGCTTCGTATTTCTCATGTCGGAAAGTTTTTTCTTTAGAATCGGTAGCAACAGCGGTAATCTGGTTTATGATCTTCCAGACCTTTTAGCAGCTGGTTTACAAATCCAAAAACTGCTGATGTGGGTTCTCCGGCTTTAGTTTTTAAAGGACGGCTAATAAAAGCATAATAAGCTTTGTAAGCCATCGCCATCGCATCAACAACAACAAATGTTTTGTCTTTCATCAGTAATAAATTTAATTGAGATAATTCTTAAATTGAAAATAACGATTTGATGTCTAACATTAAATTGAAATAAATCGTTATCTAATCTAAACAATGTTTTTTTTGTGGTGATTACATTGTTAAATTGAATAAATATTTTTATAAATTAGAACTGTACTTTTCAGGGCAAACATTACTAACCTTTATTAAAAAAATACTAAAGTTTCTTAAATAACTATAACTTAAATCTCTTTATGGAGGGCATATGGACTCAAAAAAAATGTTAGCTGAATTCTTCGGAACATTCTGGCTGGTACTTGGCGGATGTGGAAGTGCAGTGCTTGCCGCTGCATTCCCTGAGGTTGGTATCGGATTGCTGGGTGTTGCATTAGCGTTTGGCTTAACTGTACTCACAATGGCTTATGCAATCGGGCATATTTCAGGCTGTCATCTTAATCCTGCTGTGACTGTTGGTTTGTGGGCAGGCGGTAGAATTCAAGCAAAAGAAGTTCTTCCTTATATCGTTTCTCAGGTACTTGGTGCAATTGCGGGTGCGGGAGTTTTGTACTTTATTGCCAGCGGACAGGCTGGATTTGACATAAATGGCGGTCTCGCTTCTAATGGCTACGCAGAACATTCTCCAGGTGGTTATTCACTAATTTCAGGTTTTATGACTGAAGTTGTGATGACATTCTTTTTCTTGTTCATAATTCTTGGTGCAACTGATGAACGAGCACCTAAGGGATATGCAGGAATTGCAATCGGTTTAGCTTTAACCCTCATTCATCTGATTAGCATTCCTGTTACAAACACATCAGTTAATCCTGCAAGGAGCACAGGGCCAGCAATATTTGTTGGTGGCTGGGCATTATCACAATTGTGGATGTTTTGGATAGCTCCGATAATAGGTGCTGCATTAGCTGGATTTGTGTATAACTTTTTTAATACAAAGTCAAAAAGCTGATTCATCACAGATAAAACATTTTATTTGAAGAACCTGCACGTTAAGCGCAGGTTCTTTAATTTAAAAAAAATCCATAAATTATTTTCAAGTAATATGGAAAGAAAAAATGAGTGAAAGTATATTAGACAAAGCAAAAGCTTCTTTAGAATCAACAAAAGAAAAAATAAAAGAACTTCAGGAAAATTATTTCGATGACGAGAAAAAAGAAATAATCGAACACTTTAAAGGCAGCGGTCAAGAAAAAATTAAAGAGACGCTAACGACTTTTAATCAATATTCTTCACTATTTAAAGAATCCGGTTACGAGATAGGCTCAATAAGTGCAAGTGTTTCAATTCCTCCGGATATAAGCATCAGCTTCAAATGTCTTGATACAGTTGCTCTGGAAAAACGAGAAGAGCTTTTAGAAAAAGCAAAGGAAAATAAAATCGCGATGATAATTTTAATAAGCCTTTTCAAAGCAAGCGACTTTTCAGAAACTCTGAAAATGGGCAGCTTCAAATTGAAGACTATCAACATCAAGCTCGGTTTGATTCCCGGCATCTCAGTTACGTTCTCTTAAACTCATATTTTATAATCAAATTATTTTGCAAAAGCTGATTTGATTTTTATAAGAAGAATGGAATGTTATAAGGGAGAGAATCATTTATTACGTTTCATACGGTTGGATTTATAACTATCTTCTTATACAAATTATAAAAAGAAATTAAGAAAATATGTTTTCAGAAGAATCTTCAATACAAATACCTTCCTGGGAAAAACTGGTTAAAAAATATCAAACAGCTCCAAACCGTAAAAGCATCTGGCAATTGTGTAATTCTTTTATACCTTTTTTAGTTACATGGTACCTGATGTACCTGAGCTTAGATATCAGTTATTGGATTACTCTTCTTTTAGCTTTGCCGGCAGCAGGTTTTATGGTAAGGATTTTTATAATTCAACACGATTGCGGTCACGGTTCTTTTTTTAAATCTAAACGGGCAAATGATTTTTGGGGAATGGCCGGCAGCTTAATTTCATTTACTCCCTACCACTATTGGCGAAAAAATCATGCTATTCATCATGCCAGTGCAGGTAAGCTTGACCAGAGAGGCATTGGTGATATCTACACTATGACTGTTGAAGAATATTTACAGCAGTCGCGATGGGGAAAATTAAAATATCGACTTTACCGCAACCCATTTATATTGTTTGTAATTATTCCCATTGTTTTATTTGTCGTGCTGTACAGGTTGCCAATTTCTGATCTTAAAGATTTCAAAAAGTTTCAGCCCAGTGTTTACATTACCAGCATTGTAATAGCATTAATAGTTGCAGGATTGATATGGCTAATCGGATGGCAGAGCTTTTTAATGATCCAACTTCCGATAACATTTATTGCATCAACTACAGGCACATGGCTGTTTTATGTGCAGCATCAGTTTGAGGATACTTACTGGAGTGAAAGTAATGGCTGGGATTATGCTTCAGCAGCGATACGAGGAAGTTCCTACTATAAGCTGCCGAAAGTTCTACAATGGTTCACAGGCAATATTGGTTTTCATCACATCCATCATCTTAGTCCAAAAATCCCGAACTACCTTCTTGAAAAGTGTCACGAGGAGAATCCCATTTTTCAAAAGAGTGCCACCACTTTAACTCTTAGATCAAGTATGAGAAGTTTGTTTCTAAGATTATGGGACGAAAAGGAAAAAAAACTTATAAGTTTTCGTCATTTCAAACGTCGTACTTTCGATACAGCAGGAAGTCTCTCAAGAGAATAATCTTAAAAAGATTTTAAGTAATTTTTTGGAGTCAAAATGCTCATTAAACTAACTATCCTCCTTATATTTAGTTTTTTTATTTTAAGCTGCGGCCAAAACAAAAAAGTTAATGAAACTGGAGACGAAATGGATTCTCAAACAAAAATTACGATTGAAACTATAAATAAATTTAACACTGCCTTTAATCTTCATGATGTTGATACTATTATGACATTGATGACTGAAGATTGTGTTTTCGAAAATACTCGTCCGGTTCCAGATGGAGAAAGATTTGAAGGACAGGAAAAAGTCCGTGCATTTTGGACTCAGATGTTTGACAGATCACCAAAGGCAAGGTTTGAAACTGAAGAAATAATTGCAGCAGGTGATAGATGTATTGTAAGATGGATCTATCATTGGGTTAAGGACGATAAAGAAGGCCATATCCGTGGTGTTGATATTTTTAAAGTTAAAGATGGTAAAGTGGCCGAGAAATTTTCTTATGTAAAAGGATAGGAAAATAATTATTAAAAAATGAATCAATTGTGGGAAACCGCTTTCAGAATTCGTGCTTTTGATGTTGATGCAAATGGCAGAATAAAAGTTAACAGCATACTAGATTACTGTCAGGATGCTGCGTCTAATGATGCTGAGCGTTTGGGTTTTGGATACTCAGATTTTGTTCCAAGGGGACTGACCTGGGTTTTATCCTGGGCAAGGTTTGAGTTTATTCAGTTTCCTAAATTCTCAGATGAAATAATGCTTCAAACTTGGGGCAAAAAACAATTCAAGCTTTATTCGATTAGAGATTATTTGTTTTATAATTCAAATGATGAAATTATCTGCAAAGGAACCTCTGCCTGGCTCTTAATTGATTCTAAAAGTCTACGACCAAAAATTCTTCCTGAGCTATGTCCTGAAATAAAGATGCACGATTCAAAAGATGCATTGACAGACCTTCCTCAAAAAATTATTCCAGCAGAACAGACGGAAGTCATTTACTCAACGCAGATACGATACTCGGACATTGATTTGAACCAGCATGCAAATAATGCTTCATACATAAGACTTATGCTTGATTGCTTTCATCAGGAATTTCATAAAAAATATACTATGAAAAGATTAACCGTTTCTTACAACGCTCAATCAAAATATGGTGATGAAATTCAGTTGAGTAAAGGAACAGAAAAAAATAATCCATTGATGCATTACATAGAAGCAAAGAATAGGACTAACAGTAAAATAGTATTTCAAGCAATCGTTGAATGGAATTGAATATGGAATTCGGATGGCTGTCAATAATTCCACCGCTCTTTGCAATTTTAATGGCAATTAAAACACGCCAGGTTTTTCTTTCCTTATTTCTCGGAATAGTGGTCGGTTGGATAATCATCTCAGGTGGAAATATTTTAAAAGGCTTTGAGCTTGCTATTCAATCAATAATTGATGTCTTCCAGGATGCAGGAAATACCAGAGTGGTAATTTTCTGTGCACTTGTCGGTGCATTGATTTCTTTAACTCAGGCAAATGGTGGCGTTCAGGGTTTTTCTTTTTTTGTTGGATGCGTTGTTTTTATTGAGTCGTCAATTTCATGTCTTGTAACCGGAACTATCTTTCATCCGATTTTTGAAAAATTCAAAATCTCGAGAGAAAAGCTAGCATACATTTGCGATACCACTTCTTCACCAATTTGTATTTTAATCCCGCTCAATGCCTGGGGCGCGTATGTTGTTTCACTTCTTGAAAAAGAATCCGCTTTCGGCGGGATGAATGATCCTGTTTCACTTTTCCTCAGCACAATTCCTTTAAATTTTTACGCGATCCTTTCTGTGCTGTTCGCCGGATTCATTGCATTTAGTTAT
>JALONF010000113.1 GCA_025455085.1 Ignavibacteriaceae bacterium | reverse complement strand
TGAATCTGCTCCGGCCTGATCAAGTTTTTTAATAAAATTCAGAATATTCGAGTAGTCGGAACTTAATTTTACACTTATCGGTATTGAAATACTCTTCCTTATCTCTTTAACAATATTGATCGGTTCGTCTTCTATATCATTTGCATTTTTATCGAAATCCGAAGGAGTCTGGTAAAAATTAAGTTCAATTCCATTAACTCCGGTCTCGCTTAATAACCCGGCATATTTGATCCAGGTACCAATGTTGATTGCATTAAGGCTGGCTATCAGCGGAATAGATAAGCTCTCCCTGGCTTTTCTTATATTCACCAGATGTTCATCAGGCCCCGCATGTTCAATACGCGGATGTATTGTAACCATTTCTGCATAAATATCGTTGAATTCTGTTAACCTCTCATCCAGTTGAAATCTTTCGAGTTGTATTTGTTCCTCGAATAATGATTTATAGACAATTGCTGCAGCACCAAGTTCTTCTGCCTTTTTAAGCTTATCTAAATCAGTTGTCATATTAGAGGCTCCCAGAATTATGGGATTATCTATTTCAATCCCCATGTACCTTGTTTTAAGATTTTTCATGGGAGTAATTTTACTCAGTATATTTAATTACTTCCACCGGGCAGCTTTCTGCAGCTTCCTTTATTTTCATCTCATATTCAGAGTAATTTACACCATCAATTACGGTTGCTTCGTCTTTCAGTTTAAAAACTTCAGGACAAATATCTTCGCACACGCCACATGCGGTGCAACCTTCCTCTATCCAAACTTTTGTTACAGCCATAGTTTTTGTTTTTCGTCATTTTATTTATTGTGCTAAATAGCCGCCATCAATTTCGAGTGTTGTTCCTGTTATAAATGAACTATCATCAGAAGCAAGAAAAATAAATGCGGCCGCAATCTCTTCGGATTTTCCTAAACGCTTCATCGGGTGCAGTCCAATAATATATTTTTGAAGATCTGAATTTTCAGTAATGCCTGCGTTGGTAAGTAAAGGAGTTTCAATAAATCCCGGACAAATTGAGTTTATTCTTATCCCTTCAGCAGCGTATTCAAGTGCAGCAGATTGAGTAAGTCCGATTATGCCATGTTTTGCTGCAACATAGTGAGACGAAGTGGCGAAACCTACTTTACCCAGAATAGAAGACATGTTTACAATGACTCCTTTCTTTTGTTTTGACATTTGTGTCAGCTCGTGCTTCATGCAATTGAAAATACCATTCAGGTTTACATTAATTACTTTTAGCCAGGCTTCCTCACTCATTTCGCCTACTTTATTTGATTCACCCCCAATTCCTGCATTGTTAAGGGCAGCATCAAGCGTTCCAAATGTGCTTACCACTTTTTGAATTGCCATTTGTACCTGCGCGAATACCGATACATCGCATTCAATAGAAATGGCTTTGGAATTTTCCTTTTTAATCTCTAGTAAAGCTTTATCACCATTTGCCGATATGAAATCGGCTACAGCTACATTGGCACCTTCTTTTGCTGCTGCTATTGCACATGCTTTTCCTATACCTGATAACCCTCCGGTTATAAATACAGTTTTATTTTCAAGTTTTTTCATTTTTATATTGTATTATTCAAGTTAATTTTCCATCTCCCATCTATCCTGCGGTTTTTGAATCACAGTAAACCGTTTTTTATTGCTTTCATGAAATATCAATTTCTTTTCAAATGTCAAATTCATCTAGACTGCCTCTTTGATTATCAATTTTTCATCAACATGTAAATTGGCTAGAATCTTTTCCACTGTGTCCATCATCGGAGGAGGCCCGCATACATAAAAATTCTTACTAAAGTCAGTTATATGTGCCTTAAGAAAATTTTCTGTGATATATCCGTGTTCGTATCTTCCCTCTGTTTCATCCGATAAGATATTGATAAAGTTCTTACCTAATGTATAGTATAATTCATACTTTAATATAATGTCATCTCTTGTCTTATTAGCAAAAATGAGCTTGTTATCGCCAATTTCATTTTTCGACTTTAGATATCTTAAGATAGAAATAAAAGGAGTTACTCCTGCACCTCCGGCAATAAAAACCCCTTCGTTTTTATATGCAATTGCCCCAAAGACATCATGTAAAATCAATTCATCATTCTTTTTAAGTTGCAGAAGTTCATTGGTAACACCTTTATGCGCCGGATATGTTTTGATGGTAAACTGAAGATAATCATCGTTCGGAAGACTAGTAAATGTAAAAGGTCTCTTTTCGTTCTGCCAACCCTCTTTATTTATAGAGATTTCTGTAGCTTGTCCGGGAGTGAAACTTAATTCTTGAGGTTTTTCAGTAAAAATCTGGAGTACATCATGGGTAATGTGTCCGATTGAGATAATTTTTATAGTAGTATTCTTCATAGTAATAAAATGTTGTATAAGAAAGATAGGAACTATCATCACAGATTGAAATAAAAACAATTTAAGAACCTCCATTGTTCACGAGTTATGAGAATATAATTAATCTAAGAGGCTTAGATGCAGTATTATTTCACTCTTTTGACTAGTAAAATAAAAAACAGACGTGGTAAAAGATTATAAAGGACTTTTTGGAAAAGACCGTAGATTGGGTATAAATAAATAAAAGAAATGCCAAAATGAGAAATTTAAGTAATGAATCAAAATATAATAATAAATCCAATATTAAGAAGTCAAATTCCTGCCTTAACACCTGATTGTACATACAAATGATCGTTATATAATTCCTGGGTTCGGAATCCCCCGCCCAGGACTGCTATTATGAACATATCCCGGGCAAGGTTGAGTTTTTCATCCTTGAAATCGGTATCAGCAAAAAGATTAAATTCCTTGAATGTCAATGAATGATCTCGTCTTGTAAATATCTGTTTCTTGGCCTTTCTTTTAAGATAGTCAGATGCCTGGATCAGTTTTGTATTCTTAGTGTAAGGGATCATGTCATACTTCTGAAGAATATCAATATGACGCTTCAGATGTTTTACTACCTACTGGAACGACATTTCGTTGTATGGAACCCGTTCAGCTTTAATAAATCGTCCCCTGTATTTTACAATCGTAAAAGAATCATAACCACGAATATGAACAAGAGGATATCCTTTGTTTATCAGATACTTTAAAAAACTTGTTATCCAGTCATCACCAAAATCTTTGACAGATTCAGAGGGCTTGGCATTAAAGCGGTAATCGTTCAATTGCACTATGAGTGATCTGTAAGAACCAGTAATTAAAGGTTCGCCATTCTTAGGATTGTCTGACCAGCAGTATCCAAATAATTCAAAGATGTTCGATTTGTTATAATTCCCGGTTTTGTATCGTTCATTAAAAGTCATGGAGTTAATACGACTGCTTTCTTTGCTTCTTAGGTGATCAAAATATACTCCTTCGGCGATATTCTGCATCTCTTCTTCTGTGATGTTTTCAGTTTCATCCTCAATCACAGCAAGTTTAGACTTTTCCTATACTTCAACCGGGACAGGCTCACTATAAAATTTTTCTACTTCATCATTCCAGATTGTTTTTTCAGCCTCAATTGCATCCCCGACTTTTTTGGCCTTAATATTTTTATACAAATATTTAAAGAGATTCTCAGAGGTAAGCTTGACATTACCTTCAATCATTCTTCGTACAGTATCATTAATTTTGCTTTCTGTTTTCAGAATTATCAGATTCAACGTCTTATTGGATTTTCTATTATTAAATTCATCGGCAGAAACTAAAACCTGCTTATTTGTATCATCCAGAACCTTAATTTCAAGAGTAATTTTATTCCTAAACCTTCCATCATCGTTGGATCCAATGAAAACCCTTATTTTAAGCTGGTACAAACCATTTTTTTTCCGGGGAGGCGATTTTTTAAAGGGATTCGTACGGATTTCCAGGTTTTCAAATTTCATTGATAACAGAATTTACACAAAGATTTAAAAATCTGCCACAAAATCTGCCACAAAATCCGCCACAAGAAAATGCTAAGATGCTCATTAAATGGCAATTAAAATTTCTGCTCGAGTACCGTCCGCACCGCTCTCTTACCCTCAAAACCCCTTGATAATCAATGGTTTTTGTGTTTCCTGCCACAGAATCTGCTACAAGATCTTCCCTCTTTTTACACCATTGTCAGGATTGAATAAAGCCGGAGAGCATGTTCCGTTTCAGCGTGACTTTCAAGTCCAATATCCACGGTTAAATCCGTGGTTAAGCGTCCCAAAGTCACTTCAACCCCGGAGCGGGTTGAACAAAGCCGGCGGGTTGAAGAGAATAATTGCAGATTATGATCCTGACTTAATAAAATCCAATACTATTTCCTTCAGGATGTTGGCAAAATTCAGTACGGGTATTTCCTCCTTTGTAAAATACCTCGCATGATCGCCCTCATAAAGTGTGATCTCTCCGATAGGTATATTTATTTTTCCGGAATAGATATGCTTTATATTGGGATATGCATCGCCCTCGAGACAGACATAATCCCTGAAGAACTTATAATCCTGAAGATCATAACCGAGTTCCTCTTTCACCTCACGGATAAGAGCTTCCTCCGGTGTTTCTCCTTTCTCTACATGTCCGCCGAAAAGATCCCAGTGCAGAGGAAAGGGAATACCGGGTTTGTTATCTCTTAAATACAGGAGCAGCTCACCTTCATCGTTTTCAAATATTATAGCTGCAATCTGTTTCATAGATCATAATCTTATGGGATGCTCTGTATTATGTATTATTTTTTGAAAACATAAAAGTATCTTTTTTATCTTACCATGTATTAAGAATTTATGTATGAAAAAATATTAATCTCTATCCTTTTGCAGTGTGAATATATGGCCCTAAAAGAAATAAAGAGTGTTCTTAATGAGAATGACACGAGGAATCTTGCAGAAGAAGATGAGAGTAAGCTCTTAGGTGTTACCTCTTACCTTCCCGCTTTGAAGGGCTTCTGTCTTCCAACTTCCGACTTGCAATTGTTATTTTTTTAACAATAAATTGTCAGCTAAGGAGAATTTTGTTTAATTTTATATACCTGTGTGGAGTGAAAGTCAGGCATAGGCAATATAACAGGTTGTTGATCAATGTTTTGTGGTGTTTTTATTGGATTATTGCATATGGGACTGACGGGGCGGTTGCGTCCAAAAATAAAGGAGAAAGGTTAAAGGAGAAAGGTTAAAGTGCTAACAATTATAAAATGTGGAATAAAATGAAAAAGAATGAATTACAGGAAAGGCTGTTTCGTTTTGCTGTTGATGTTTTAAAGATGCTTAGGAAAATTAGAGGAGGAAATGATTTGAAAATTATCAGTTTCCAGCTTGGAAAATCATCTACTTCATCAGGAGCAAATTATGAAGAGGCTCAGGCCGCTGTATCAAGAGCTGATTTTGGATACAAAGTGGGAACATCTTTAAAAGAGATGCGTGAATCAAATTACTGGCTCAGGATTTTAAAAGAAATATACCCTGAGAGCGATGAAATTATCAGGTTAACAACAGAAAGTTCTGAACTAAAGAGCATTCTTGGAACTATTAATTTGAAAGTATCTCCAAGGTTGACCTAAAATACTTTCTCCTTTCTCCTTTAACCTTTCTCCTTTTTCTTGCTGCAATGAAACCAAAAGTGCTATTAAAAAGGCTACTCCATAGGGATAAATGGAGGATTGCCATCTTCTTTGATTTTGATGAGAATCTGAAATCAAAGGTGAAATCTATTCCCGGCTCAACATACAGCGCCACTCACCGGTGTTTTTATGTTGATGATTCGGAAGAGAATCTGAAGCTGATACTGAAGTCGTTTCGGGATATTGCTGACATTGACATCTCTGCACTTACAAAAAAGAAAGGAGATGCCGAAAAAATCATTGTTCCCCCGGAGGAAGTTGCTCCGGTAAAGTCACCCCCTAATAAACAACCTGTTGAAGATGAAGACATTGAAACAATTCATCATCCTCAGACAACACAACGGGTGGTTGTTGATGAGGATGATGAAGATTTTAATGAGACTTCAAGCCGCGGAAGATTCGGACCTGTAGAGTTCCGGATAAGTGAAGCTGAGGGTTTGCTGGTGATAAAGTTTCCTGGCCGCTATGACCCTGAATGGATTGATGAGCTGAGGAGTTTTGGTCAGTGCAGGTATGACAAAAGAAGAAAAGAGTGGCTTCTTTCATGGTCGAAGCTCACCACAGACTCTCTTGCAGATTACTTTGCAGGAAAGCGCATAAAAGTGAATGTCAGGAAGCAGGTAATTAATGAAGAGTTGCTGACGGAAAGGAAAGAGACCGGTGATGAGATCAGGTCGCGGTCTCTAAGTGCTAAAGCCCTTAACGGGCTCGACATGCTGACATGGTATCTCGATGAGAACCGTTACAGTCCGCGTACCCGGGAGTCTTATCTTGCCATGCTTGAATTTTTCTTCAGGTATTTCAGTCAGGTTGAACCTGGCGACATTACAGAAGGTGAGATTTCGAAGTTTCTTTATGATTTTATAATCAGGCTTGGGTATTCGCCGACTTATCAGAATCAGATGGTTTCGGCCATAAAGATATATTATACTATAGCCGGGAAGGGTAAGGTTGATCCTGATTTTCTTGAACGTCCACGCAGAAGAAGGTCGCTTCCTAAGGTATTTTCGAAAGAAGAAGTAAGTGCTATTCTGAATTCATCGGG
>JALONF010000112.1 GCA_025455085.1 Ignavibacteriaceae bacterium | reverse complement strand
GTTAGAGTTTCCCGCTAACTTTATGCTCGCTGCAGCTATGAATCCTTGTCCATGTGGGTATTTTACTGATCCAAATAAAGAGTGTACGTGTACGCCACCCTTAATTCAAAAGTATATGGCAAAAATTTCTGGACCATTGCTGGATAGAATTGATATTCATATTGAAGTACCGGCTGTGAAGTATAAAGAATTGGCGACTGAGGCACAGGCAGAAAAGTCAGGAATAATAAGAGATAGAGTGATAAGGGCAAGGGATATTCAATTAAATAGATTTCAGGAGTACAAGCATATCTTTAATAACGCTGATATGGGTTCTAAAGAAGTGCGAAAATATTGCAAATTAGACACAAAAGGAGAAGAATTGCTAAAAATGGCAATGACCAAGCTTGGTTTGTCAGCTAGAGCCTATGACAGGATTCTTAAGGTTAGCAGGACGATTGCCGATATAGATAATTCTGATAATATATTGCCCGAGCATGTGAGTGAAGCAATTCAGTACCGCAGTTTAGACCGCGAATTATGGAAGCATTAAGCCTTTATACAACAACCTTCAAAAAACTTGCATTTTTACTAATCAGCGAATATATTTGATGCTCGATTTTTGAGAAATTGGGCGGACGCCGGAGTTGGAGAGCCGGGGCGGACTGTAAATCCGTTGGCGTATGCCTTTGGGGGTTCGAATCCCTCGCCGCCCACGGAATTTTAGCAGAATTTTGCGTTTTTAGAAAATTTTTTTTATTTCTCCTTTTTCTTACTATAAAAATTGAATTGAAATTTTACATTTAATCAAAAAGACTTTTTTGAAAGTGATTTCTTTGCTCAATTTTATGAATGGAGATAATGTTCTTGAGTTTAGTTTTGGCGGGAGTAACTCAGTTGGCTAGAGTCACAGCCTTCCAAGCTGTTGGTCGCGGGTTCGAGTCCCGTCTCCCGCTCTACGCATCGCTGACGTAGCTCAGTTGGTAGAGCACATCCTTGGTAAGGATGAGGTCACCGGTTCAATCCCGGTCGTCAGCTCAAAAAAATTTAGGAGTAAACTATGGCAAAAAGTAATATCAGACAAATAATAACTTTAGAGAGTACCGCTGGCACCGGATACAGGTATACTACAACTAAAAATAAAAGAACTCATCCAGCAAGAGTTGAATACAAAAAGTATGATCCTGTTGCTCGCAAGCACGTAATATTTAAGGAAACTAAATAATACGTCAGTAGCTCAATTGGCTAGAGCAGCGGTCTCCAAAACCGCAGGTTGGGGGTTCGAGTCCCTCCTGACGTGCAAATAAAAATTATTGATTGCAGTATGAAAGAAAAGATAAAAAATTTTTTTGAAGACGTAGTAAAGGAAATGAAAAAAGTTACATGGCCAACAAAGGCTGAGCTTTTTGAATCGACTAAAATTGTAATTGTTGTTTGTATTATACTAGCTGGATTCGCTTATATAATAGATATGCTCATTAGTCAGGTAATGAAGGGAATATTTTAACAGGTAGGATTGATGGAAGCAAAATGGTATGTAGTTAAAACTTTTTCCGGACACGAGAATAAAGTTAAGCAAATGCTGGAGACTGAGATTCAGGAAAACGAGCAGTTAAAAGCAAAGATAAAAGATATATTGGTCCCTACAGAAAAAGTATTTGAAGTTAAGGATGGCAAAAAACGGAGCAAAACAAAAAATTTTTTCCCGGGATATATACTTGTTCAGGCAGAATTAGATAACCAGGTAAAGGAATTCATTCTAAGAACACAATCTGTGATGGGCTTCTTAGGAACTGGCAAGATGCCGAATCCTCTTCAGCCCGAAGAAGTAAGAAGAATCGTCGGCAGGATTACTCAAAATGAAAGTACTGAAAGAATGGAAACCATTTTCAGGAATGGTGATCTTGTTAAAATAATTGATGGTCCATTCAACAACTTTAGCGGAACTGTTCAGGAAGTAAATGAAGAAAAAATGAAAATGAAGGTTATGGTTTCAATCTTTGGAAGAAAAACTCCGGTTGAAATTGACTTTGTTCAAGCAGAATTAGAAAAATAATTTTTATTCGATTAGGGTAAATAATCATGGCAAAAAAAATTGATAGTTTTATAAAATTACAGATACCAGCAGGTAAAGCTAATCCATCACCACCTGTAGGACCTGCTCTTGGTCAAAAGGGTGTTAACATAATGGAGTTCTGTAAACAGTTTAATGCAAGAACACAGGATAAGGATGGATTGATCATCCCTGTTGTCATTACAGTGTTTTCAGATAAATCATTCACATTTATTACGAAAACACCTCCTGCAGCTGTACTCCTGAAGAAGTTAACGAAAGTTGAGAAAGGTTCAGCTGAATCTAACAAGGCAAAAGTTGGTAAAGTAACTCGTAATCAGCTTAAGGAGATTGCTGAGATTAAGATGAAAGACTTGAACGCGTTCGATTTAGACCATGCAATGAGTATGATCGCCGGTACTGCAAGAAGTATGGGACTAACTGTCGAAGATTAAATTTTATTTTCCGAAACTAAATATACTTTGGTTTAAACATGAAGATTACAAAAAGAAAAAAAGAATTTCAGTCAAAAATTAAAAAAGATAAAGAGTACACTCTTCAAGAGGCAGTTGCTTTACTAAAAGAAACTTCTAAAGTGAAGTTTGTTGAATCTCTTGATTGTGCAATGCGTCTTGGTGTTGATCCTCGTCAGGCTGATCAGATGCTGAGAGGTACTGTTTCACTACCCCACGGTACAGGAAAAACTGTTTCTGTGCTGGTAATAGCAAAAGGAGCTAAAGCTCAAGAAGCACTTGACGCTGGTGCTGATTACGCTGGCTTTGAAGAATTTCTTGAAAAAATTAAAGGTGGCTGGACGGATGTTGACGTTATCATTTCAACTCCTGATTCAATGAGCGAATTAGGTAAACTTGGAAAAATTCTCGGTCCAAAAGGTTTGATGCCGAACCCAAAGAGTGGAACAGTCACGCAGGATGTTGCGAATGCTGTTAAAGAAATCAAAGCTGGTAAAATAGAATTCAGAGTTGAAAAAACTGGTATCGTTCATACTTCAGTTGGAAAATTAAATTTTGAAAATGAAAAGCTTGTTGAAAATGCTAAAGCTTTCATTAATACTATTATAAAAATGAAACCCGCTTCTGCTAAAGGTCAGTATGTGAAGAGCTTGTTTTTATCAAGCACGATGGGACCGGGATTAAGAATTACAAAAGACGAATATACAGTACGTCAGGTATAAAAAAGTTTACGCACTTAAAAAATAAATGCTTCTAACCGACACGTTAACTAATTATTGAAACGGGAGTAAAATGAACAGAAACGAAAAATCAGAAATAATTTCTGAGATAAAGGAGCTCCTCGAGAGTTCATCTGCAGTTTACTTAACCGATTATCACGGGATTAATGTTGAAGACATTAGTGCTCTTCGAAATCAATTCCGAAATGAAGGGGTTCGTTACAAAGTATATAAAAATACTCTTGTAAAAAGAGCTCTTCAGGAATCGGGCAAGTACGATAAAATTGCAGATCATTTAACAGGTATGATTGGATTTGCTTTTACAACGAAAAATCCACTTGCACCTGCAAAAATTATCAGCAAATATTTTGCTGATCAAGAAAAACTTTCTCTCAAGGCCTGCTATGTTGAGGGAGAATATTTCGACGGAAGCCAGCTGAAGATATTAGCTACACTTCCAACAAAGAACGAATTAATTGCAGGTATAATGGGCTCGCTTAATTCACCGGTGTCGGGAATTGTCGGAGCTATCAATGCTGTTATGAGAGATCTGGTAAGTGTTGTTGAGCAGATTTCTAAAAAACAGGCAGCATAATTTTTAAGAATTTAATAAACATCAGGAGAAAAAAATGTCAGAAAAAGTAACTCAAGCATTAGAATTGATAAAAGGGATGTCCCTTATGGAAGCTGCTGAACTTAAGAAAGCTCTAGAAGAAGAATTTGGAGTAACAGCTGCAGCACCAATGATGATGGCAGGTCCAATGGCTGGCGGAGATGCAGCAGCAGTTGAAGAACAGACAGAATTTACTGTTGTTTTACAATCTGCCGGAGAAAAGAAAATCAATGTTATTAAAGTAGTTAGAGCACATACCGGTCTGGGCTTGAAAGAAGCAAAAGATCTTGTTGATGGCGCACCGAATACAGTTAAAGAGGGCATATCAAAAGATGAAGCTGAAAAACTCAAAAAAGAGTTTGAAGAAGCCGGTGCTACAGTAGTACTGAAATAATCATTTCATAGCCGATATTAAATCCTTTTTGTGAAGAGTGATAGTACGGTTTTCCGTTCTATCGCTTTTTACGTTTAGGATGATGCAAATTTATGCTTAGAAAAATCAAGTTTTTTAATAATAGGAGAAGGATAATTGAATAATAACCGTATTTCCTTTGGAGCCATAAAATCTGTTATGGATGTTCCGGATTTACTAAATATCCAGACCGAAACTTTCGAAGAGTTTATTCAGCTCGAAAAACTTCCTGAAGATAGGGAAAATAAAGGTCTTCAAAAGGTATTTATAGATAACTTCCCGATATTTGATAATAAAGAGAATTACAGGCTGGATTACATCAATTACAGCGTTGAAAAGGCGAGATTCTCTGTAGAAGAATGTATGGAAAGAGGATTAACATTTGCGGCACCCCTTAAGGCAAAACTAAGATTATCTGCGAAAGATCCGGATACCGCTGAATTTGTCAATAGTGTTGAACAGGAAGTTTATCTCGGCAGCGTACCGTTCATGACCGAGAAGGGAACATTCGTAATTAATGGTGCGGAAAGAGTTGTAGTATCTCAGCTGCATCGTTCGCCTGGTGTTGCTTTCTCAGAAACAGTTCATCCTAATGGAACTCCTATTTATTCAGCAAGAATAATTCCTCTGCGTGGTTCATGGGTGGAGTTTGCAACAGATATAAATTTTGTGTTAAATGTTTATATCGATAGAAGAAAAAAATTCCCTGCAACAACTCTTCTTCGTGCACTTGGTTACACAAGCAATGACGATATTTTTAATCTTTTTAATCTTGTTGAAGAAGTTAATGTTAACAAAGCTGACCTTAGTTCTTACATTGGAAGAGCCATTGCCAGTGATGTATTCGATATGTCAACAGGTGAAATTTTCTTAAGCGGCGGAAGCTTACTTACTGAAGAGGATGTGGAAAGATTAGGAGAAGCTGAAATTGAAACTATCAGATTTCTATCCCGTGATACTTCGCCGGATCAGGATCTTATTGTCAATACATTAAGGAAAGATTCTGCTCAATCAAAAGAGGAAGCACTTTTTGCAATCTATCGACAATTGAGGTCAGGCGAAGCACCGGATGTTGAAACAGCTGCGGCTCTAATTGAAAAATTATTTTTTAATGATAAAAGATATGACCTTGGTGATGTCGGTCGTCATCGCATGAATGATAAGCTTAAATTAGATATTCCTGAAACAACTACTGTGCTTACAGTACAGGATATTATTGAAATAATAAAATATATGATGAAGCTGAAGAATGGTACAGAACCCGTTGATGATATAGATCATTTAGGAAATAGAAGAGTTAGGACCGTAGGTGAACAGCTTAGTCAGCAGTTTAATGTTGGAATGGCGCGTATGGCAAGAACGATAAAAGAAAGAATGAACATGCGCGATACTGAAAACTTTACACCTCAGGATCTTGTGAATGCTCGTACGATTACAAGTGTAATAAATGCATTCTTTGGTACTAATCAGCTTTCACAGTTTATGGATCAAACAAATCCTTTGGCTGAACTTACCCATAAAAGAAGAATGTCCGCATTAGGACCAGGTGGTTTAACAAGAGAGCGTGCTGGCTTTGAAGTTCGTGACGTTCACTATACACATTACGGTCGTCTCTGTCCAATTGAAACTCCTGAAGGTCCGAATATCGGTTTGATTTCCTCGTTAACAATTTATGCAAGAGTAAATCGCTACGGTTTTCTTGAAACTCCGTACAGAAAAGTTAATAAAGGTAAAGTAACCAAAGAAGTTGAATTCCTTAGCGCAGAACAAGAAGATATTTATACAATCGCTCAGGCGAACGCACTATTGGATGAGCAGTCGAGATTTGTAAAAGAAAGAGTGAAGTCACGTTTACAAGGAGAATTTCCAATCGTTGCTCCTGATCAGGTTGAATATATGGATGTAGCTCCTGCACAGATAGTAAGTCCTGCAGCAGCACTCATTCCATTTCTTGAGCACGATGATGCTAACAGAGCGCTTATGGGTTCGAACATGCAGCGCCAAGCTGTTCCGCTCTTAAAGCCACAAAATCCAATTGTTGGAACAGGTATGGAAGGCAGAGTTGCACGTGATTCAAGAACAATAATTGTTGCTGAAAATAGTGGTGTTATTGAGTATGTTGATTCAACCAAAATTACTGTCAGGTATGATATCAATCCTAACAGCATTGAAGCAATTACGTCATTCAATGATGTAAGAAGAGTTACTTACAATCTTATAAAGTTTCATGGCACAAACCAGGAAACTTGTATAAATCAAAAGCCATGCGTAGTTGAAGGTCAGAAGATTGAAGAAGGTGATGTACTTGCAGATGGTCAGGCAACAGAGGAAGGTGAACTGGCGCTTGGCAGAAATGTACTTGTAGCTTTTATGCC
>JALONF010000111.1 GCA_025455085.1 Ignavibacteriaceae bacterium | reverse complement strand
AATTGATAAACATAAGTTCCGGACGGAAGATTGCTTGCATTAAAATTAAAACGATGATAACCTGCATCAAGTGTCTGGTTTACAAGACTTGCAACAAGCTCGCCAATAATATTAAAGATTTCAATTGAGATATTACTTGTTTCCGGAATTGAAAATTCAATTGTTGTTGATGGATTAAACGGATTAGGGTAGTTCTGCATCAGAGCAAAATTCTTTGGTGCACTCACATCTGCTAAAACTTCATTGCTGTATTCTACCGTTCCATCAAAATCAATTTGTTTTAACCTATAACTGTATGCACCCATTGAGAGATTTACATCGACAAATGAGTAACTCATCCTTTCAGTTGTTGTTCCAAATCCGGGAACAAAGCCAACCTCTTTCCATCTTTCATCGAGGGGAGTTTTTCTTTCAATTGAAAATCCCGAGTTGTTTTTCTCCGTTGCAGTTGACCAGCTTAAAGTTACAGAATTTTCATTTGCAGTCGCAGTGAAGGAAGCAAGTTCAACAGGAATCATAGCTAAAGCAAGCAAGTAAGCCTGATAGGCATCTATTCTTCCTGCACCATACCTATTATCTTTTCCGGGGTCTCCTTTTTCAACAGCTGTAGTTTGCAGAATCATACTCACATCTGCAGGAGTCAGATTTGGATTTATTGATATAAGCAAAGCGGATGTACCTCCCACGTGCGGTGTAGCACCCGAAGTACCACTGAATGAACCATAACCTGTTCCATTAACCGTTGAAGTTGTTCCATTACCTGGTGCTGAGACATCAGGCTTTAACAGACCAATTGATCCGGGCATAGTTTCATAAGGATAATCCTGATAAGTCAGAGGCATTGGGTAAGGATAGCTTGGATGATTAATCTGAAAATCCTCCCACGCCGCAGGACCCCACGGAGAGCTGCTTGCAATAATATCAGTTTGAGCAGTTACATTTCCACATCCGATTACTGAACTGAGCCCACCAATAAGAGTTTGGTTAGGATGAATCCAAGCCGTCGGTGTATTCCCGGGAGCGGAAATATTAAATGGAATTCCCACTGTATTACCATCATTACTTGTAGAATTTGTATGTACAACACCGGCAGCCAGTTCAAAATCATTTATCTGTCTAAACATCGGATAGTTTGGCTGTGGACTGAAATACCACTTATAACTTAAGGAGCTTGTAATAATATCTACACCCATAGCAACAGCATACTGCTGAGCGAGCCAGTACTGGGATTCACCGTTGGGTCTTAATGGTAAAATTTTTGCTCTTGGGGCAACGCCTGTTTGTGTTCCGTTCGTACCATCTCCGCATACAATTCCCGATGTTGATGTTCCATGAGAACTGCTAGAGTTATAAACGTTATTATCTCCACTCTGAAAATCCCAGCCAATAAAGTCATCAATATAACTGTTGCCATCATTATCAATTCCATTGATATCGCCAGGATCAAAAACCCAGGCTGAACCGTTCCATTCTAAAGTATGCCCATCGTTATCAGCGTCTTCTCCAAGATTGTTATAGATATTATGAACTAAATCCGGATGGTCCCAATCACAGCCATCGTCAAGGTTACCTACTAATACGCCTTGTCCACTGTCTCCAGCAGCCCAAACTGCAGGTGCATTTATCAAAGTTAATCCAATTTGCGGAGGTGGGGGATTATCACTTGGATTAGGTGGATAATAAGTCTGCACATCTTCTGTAGGATCAGTTAACAAGCTTCCATCAAACATAGGATCAAATCTTATCTCTGCTATTTCATCAAAATTTTCTGCGAGATAATAAATTACTTCCGGAACAGCAGAAAATACTACTGTGTTCGCTGCCCAGAGGATATCAATTTTACTAACAAGATTTTGCTGCTTGGCATTCTCAAGAAAACCACGAACGGCTTCCTGTTTTTCAGATGCAAATGAACGCAAAATTCTTACAACTTCCTGCTGTCTTTCTTTCTTGGGTAAAAATGAAGTCTGCTGTTTCAATTCATCCAAAGAATATTGCTCTTTCAGAGTAGCATACACATTAATCATCTCTGTGCTGGATGCATCAAGCAATACTGCTTGAAGATATGGATTTATAACAGGGTTGCCAGATTGAGCTTTGCTTTCAGATGTGAATACGAGAAGGATTGATAGCAAACAAAGTAACGTAAATATTTTTTTCATATATACCTCTCTTTTTTGAGTTAGGAATTATATTTTCAAAAATAAAATTGCGCATTTTTTTTCGCAATATCAACCATATAGCAAGATTTTATTCCCGACTATTTAGCTAATTCATCTTCTTTATTTCGACAAAGGTGTCGGACCTATTTTTCACAGTTAAACCATAGGGATGGGAGCCGTCGTTGAGCCTGGATTCATCAGGCTCAACTAGAATTGTATTTGCACAACTGAGACTGGTTTTGGATTAATTATTGAGCAGTATTTTATTTATACTTTGAATTTGTGATTCGACTTTCGATTTTTCTTCTTTACTTAAATCGAGCTTAGCTATATACATATATTCACCAAGTGATTCTTCGTATAGTCCTTTTTCATAAAGAATATCTGCAAAGAAAATTCTGTAAGAGGGTATCTGTTTTAAGTCAGGATATTTTCTGTAAGTCTCTTTGGCAAAAACAACGGCTGATTCTTTAAACCCGTTTTCAGCAAGCTGAATTGCACCGTTTAATCTTTTTATTCCAAAATCATCTGCCTTCAAATCCGGATTCTTACCCTGTCCTTCTTTATTTCCATAAACAGCTGTACTGCTTGAATTATTTTTCCCGTTGGGTTTCGGTGCATTAATCATATCTTCCATTGCAAGTGCAAGAAGTAAATCATCGGTGCTCATTGTCTTGATGCTTGATATTGAAACGGCAGTGAACTCTTCAAGATTAATAATATTATTTGAGTTTTTAATCTGGACAGAAGATTTTGCTCCTGTAGTAACAAAATCATCAGAACGTAATGCTGCGCCTTCTTTTACTTCAGCCCAGACTTCAGAAGTTCCTGACCGATACTGTACACTTCCTTTAACATTTACTGCTTTAAATTCCTGTGCAATAATTGAAGGAACAAGCAATAGCAAAATCAAAAAGGTTTTCATATTAATTTCTCCTGATTAATAAACATCAATTATTTCAACTTTACCAGTGGCTAAACCCATTTCTATGAGAGCTTCCCGGTTAAACTTTTCAACACCGATATTCCATGCTTCATCGAAGTTAGTTAGTGAAGTTGTTTCAATTGGAATCCAGATTTCATCTTTCCCCTGCTCATTTTTCCTGATGAAATATTTAGAATCATTATTAGTAATGAACTTTGCCTGGGATGGAGATAATTTGGTGTTAACCAGGACATTTACGTGCCTGATATCACCATCTCCTTTATAATCAACTAAGGCAGTTTGAATGCCCACGCTTTCAAGCAGAGATGAATATGCAACACTTAAATCATCACAATCTCCACCTTTCAATTCATTCGTTTGTTTGGGAAACTGAACGTACTCGGCGGTAGCCCTTGGATCAGATGTATAAACTAACTTCTTAACAAAATCATTGAATAAGATTTCCGATTTATAAAAAATTGATATTACTGAAGGTAGAGTATCGAGGACAGCTTTATTATTGCCTAAAACGTTCTTGGCATAGTTCATTGAAAAATCAATATCCCTTTTAATAAAATATCTGAGGTTGGCAACATTTCCATCCCAGCTGTTTATACTATTAATTAATGCTGCCTTCTGAAGTTGAGCATCGGGTTCGTTCGATGATGCAGTGACATAGAAATCTGCATAAGAAAGAACTGCTTTATCAATAACGTAATTATCTGGAATAATAAGATAAAATGGAACTTTCGCTGTGTCTCCCGGTGCCAGATTCAGAGGTGGTGATTGGATTTGATCATCAGTAATTCCTTCTATTTTCACTGATGGAATTACGCTAACGGGTTTATTGGAAATATTAACAACTCTTCCGTAAGCAAAAGGCTGCTCAACATATTTGTCATAAAATGTTGGATAGATGTCTCTCACAATCTCAACATCAATTAACTCAACTTGCTTCTCCGGTGCGCTGCTAATATTAAGCGCCATACTTAGTACAATTTTATCAAAGCTATACCTGTTATTTATAATGTTATTAATTCCCTCTTCATAAAACTTTGAGAAGCTTGCATCGGTACTTCTTTCAGAAAAATATTTGACACCGCTAAGAAGAACTTCAAAAAGATCGGTTCTATATCCAACAGCAGGCACAACACCGGCAATGTATGGTTCCTGGTAGTAATCGTGAAATGCAGTTAATCCATAAGTGATTCCTTCTGCATATCCGGTAGCACTCAACTGAAAAGAGTTTGAGGTCTCATACAATATGTGAAAATTAAAAAAGTCTGCGGGCATATAGCTTGCAGTTAAAAGTGCTCCTCTTTTCTGATCCATTTCAAATCCAAGGAATTCCTCATTTGTAATTTCATCTTCAATATTGAAGAGGTTTATTGAAGCAGCTCTTAATTGAAAATTTTTATTTACTATATAATTAATCCCAACATCAGCATTGAGCAGATTTACCTTTTCATTTATAGATTCCCTTACAAGGTAAAGGGTATCACCATAGATGGGTTTAACAATCTCACGATTAAAGTCCTGGCTATAAAACCGCACTGCTAATCCCGCACTAAATTGCTCATCAAATTTGTATGAGTAACCTAAACCAAAAAGTTCCCTGTAATTATAATTTGCTTCGAGTGATTGTGTTGTTGTATCATTAATTATTATGGATTCACCTGTTGCAAATAAAAATTCTTTCTGATAACCCGGAGTAAATCTGGCTGACAAAGAATGGTTACCAAGCTTTTTAGCCATTGCAAGAAGATATAGACTGGAGTTGACACTGCCCGAAAACTCGGCGCCATATTGAAGCGATACTCCCCAATCCTTTATATCAAAATAGTTTGATGCATTACTTTCATAATTGTAAAACGGGATCGTAACCGATTCCTGCAGTCCCCAATATCCTGCTAAACCGAATGAACTCTGCGGTAATATTTTTAAGTTCAAAGCCATCACTGATAAAAAAATTAAAAATATTTTTCTCACGGAATATCTATAACTATGCTGTGAATACTTTGTGATGATACAAGGAGATCATTGTTTCCGTTTTCATGATAAGCTTCATAGCTCCTGACAAAAGTAAATACAATTTTTTCAAACCTATCCAGCGGAAGCTGATTGAGATACCTGTTCGGAATTTTCAGTTCGCCATCATCCGGTGTTTTCATTTTATAAACGGGAATAGACTGAAGTTGACCAGGACGCAGCAAACCAATAATAACGAATACTCTTTTCTCTCCCATTCCATTCCAACTCAGATTTGCTTCAAGATTTTTATTGCTTTTATTTCCGGTTAAACTTACTATCCCATTTATCTCGTGAGGAGTTAAAATGTTAAAGGATATATTTCCTCCTGGCAGGAAGGGATCAAATTCAAAACTTACATTAGAATTATATTCAAAATAAAATGGATCGGGAATCCCATAGGAAATATTGTACAAAAGATATTTTCCGCCAACTAGCGTATCCTTCGGTATTCCTCCTTCTCTAAATCTGATTCTATATGGGACTATATGAGCTTCTGTCCCATTAAACTTGATCGTCCCCGGAATAATTGTCTTATAAGCCAGTAGTCTTCCATTTGAATATCTTATTGGTTTCGATTTATCAAAAAACATTGCCTGAGCAAGAGAGAAGATGCTGGTTCTGTTTTCAGTAGTGATCTTAATCCCGCTGACCGAGATAAGGTTTGTAATACCTGTGATATCCTGAGTAATTCCGGATGTATCAGCACCGCTGGAATAGTACTCGCCTTCAAGATCTTTATTTAGCAGTTCAACTTCAAATTCATCTGTGGTATCATCTATTAGTTGTGTTGGCGCCGGCTTATCACAGCTGACAAGGATGAATACACTTACTGAAATAAATAAATATGTTAAAAGTTTTTTCATTGCAGTTAAAAATTATATTTGTAAATCTTCATTATCAATTCTATAATCATTAAAAATATCTTCCCACTTAAATAAATCTCCCCCTCCCGCGTTAAAAAGGAGGGGGATGTGGAGAGGACGTGTGCAGGGAAGCTCAATTCCTCTTAATCAGATTATGGATGAACAAAATATGGTATACCCCAGGATTCTGATTCAACTGGTGTAGCATCGTCCAATATTACTTGCTTCGGCAGAGCATTTATGATAGCGTGATAGAAGCCTGGCCACTGATGTGTAACGAATGTCTGCTCATATACTTTATCCCAGCCATTGCCATTTGGCGTTGATGAAACCAGGTCGAATAATCTTTTAACTCTGTGCTTAATCCACCTGTTAGCACCCCAGGTAAGAGATACAAAATCATCTTCTTCAAATGCACTAAAAAGTTCAACTCTAATTTTAACCGAGTCACCATGGCCTAGGAAAGGTATATTGTGCCACCATCCCCAGCCTCTTCTTAAATAATAATTATTCGGACTTTGTGTTCCGCCTTCAGGAAGTGATATTGCTGCGAGAATCCAATTTTTTCTTGGATAAGGCGTATTACCAATTTTCTTGAATATTAAATTGCGTGTTACAATTGCGGTGAAAGATTTTTTAATAACAGTATCCGGCTCAGTTGCATTTGAATCGTACGATGCGGCAATAAGTAATAATCCTTCGAACCTTCTTCATCATAATTGTAATCGAAAGAAGTAAGCGAAGAATCCTCATCAACCAGTTTTTCTAGAGCTGCTTTGTCTGTGGTTGGTTCAGTATCACCGGGTTCAACTACCATCTCATCCTGGCAGCGGACAAATAGCGCAAACATTGCAAGTGCAAAGAATGCCAGAATGTGGCGCGAAAGTTTATTTTGTTTTTTCATTTCAGAACTCCTTGAAAAATGATTAGTAAATGATTATTTATTTTCCCAGTTCCTCTCATTATCTGGACTTTTATACCAAACAATTATGCCAAACTCATTGATTTTGAAGGAATTACCCAAACCAGGGGCTTTGCAGATACGCATGGAAAAAGGTAAAGAATGCATGAAATCCTATCTTCATGCAGACTTAGAGAAGTTAAAAAATTATGCTTTTTACTTAAGTGGGAAAAGAAAAAGGCGACCTTCCGATCGCCTTTGAAAAACCGGTAGCACAGAATATTATTCTGTGCTACAGAATAATATTTTTTACTTCACCAATACCATTTTCTTAACATTAATATAGTCATTAATGCTTAGACGATAGATGTAAACTCCACTTGCAAGTGTAGCTGCATTGAAGTTTACTTCATACTTTCCGGCAACCTTCTCCTCATTTACAAGAGTTACTACCTCTGCGCCGAGTATGTCATAAACCTTCATTGTTACTAAACCGTCTTTCGGAAGTTGGTAGCGGATAGTTGTTGTTGGGTTGAAAGGATTGGGATAGTTCTGCTCCAAAGCATACTCAATTGGTAAAGTCTCACCTTTGAAGTTTCTTATATTTAATTTTGATTTCTCCAGTACAACATTATCCATTTGTATATCTGAAAGCGATAAATTTACTACTTCATTCACCGATGAAGTTAACCTCAGATAATAATCACCCGCTTCAATACCCGAGCAATCTACCAAATATCCTTGTTAACCATATTCTTCAAGATTGCTTTTGTTGTAATTGACTTCTTCGAAATCTCCAACTACTTCACCAGTTGAAAGCTTAACTAATTCACATTTGAAGTTAATATTAAAATCATTGCTTAGAAGAGAATCTGCTTTCTCACCATTAACCACATAATAATAATCTGAAAAGATTAGTTCACTCTGCGGGTTAAGATTTAATGTGTCTGTTCTCACTGATTGATTCAACTCTTCTATGCTTGCAACAAGTAATGTATCGGCTCTCTTGATGAATTTTATTGTCTCACCGTTGAGCAGAACATCACCTATGTTAAAGACGAACTCAAGTCCGTTCTTTTCAACTATTCCCGATCTGCCGTAGCTAATATCTATAATTCCAGCTTCTGTAATTTTTCCAAAACCACTCCAATTTTCTGTAAAATCGTTTGTACACCGGTTAAGTAGGTAAGGAGGGTTTACAGTTTTGTTGAATACCATTGCTTTCATACTTCCAAAATTGTTACCGTTGCTTATAAATGTATGTATACCATTATCCGATAATGATATGATCGGGTCATATTCGCCTACGCGTCTCCTTACTGTGTATTTTGAATATTCTCCGTTTGATTCGCTCCAGGTTATTACTGATCCAAATGATGTATTCAGCGAACCGTTGTTTGTAAAATCAACATTGTTACTGAAGTTACTCGATGTTCCCCAGTTTGTTCCCCACCCCGTTTTTACAACTGCTGCTGCTCTTCTCAAAGGTACTGAACCACCGGTTTCTTTCGGCATTGGGCTTTCGTGCTGTGTATCGTAAACACCCTGCCAGCTTACCATTAAATATGGATTTATGGGAGTATAAGACAAACTGATTACCGGATTACTATTATAATTGAATCCGCAGTCTGAGGAAAGAGGCACTGTTTGTAAAAAAGTCCAGTAAAGTCCTCCACGGTAAGCGAATGTATAATAGATATTAGATAAATTTTCATAAGCAATATATATATAATCTGTTCCGCCGACTCCGGCTTGTCCTGTTACGGATGGATTTATACAATAACTGTTTGTGCCAGGGATATAGCCCTCAATAATCAATGGCTGCCACTGGTTATCTACTATCCACATTGTTTTATACTTGATTCCTTCAGTAGAATTTTTTCTTTAAGCAACAAATATTTCACCATAGTCGTAATAAGTATTGAAAGTAACAACCGGCTTTGCGTTACCATAATATGAATTTGGATATGTTGCAAGCTCGACTGTATTCCACGGTTCGTAAAATCCATTTCCTGAAGGACTGAAACCATACAGAAGTATTTTGGCATCTCCGCCAACTTGAGGGTCATATTCTTCAAAAGTAATTGCTACCATATTCTCATCATAGTCCATTGCGGGATTCTTACCGTGAGTGTGTAATGCCTCGTCAGCACTCCAGGAGCCGTAAAAATCACTTGTTAAACTGTATGTATAAAAAACCGTTCCCATTGATTCATACACAACGTGATACTGCCCGTTATCTGTTCTTACTATTTTTCTCTGGCTTGCGCTGCTTATGCCGTTCTGGTCATTGCTCATTAGCTGACCTTTTAGAACTGCCGTTGCTGTTGCGTTTGATGAAGTAAACACAGCACCCGTCTGCCTGTACCACTCATCCTGAAAAGTAGCACTTGTTCCAGTCCATTTGTACGGAAAGAATTTCCTGTTTTGCCCATTAACAGAAATTGTTTGCTCTTCAAGCATACCGACTTTGTAGTAAGGATTACCAGGAATATTATAATCCTGATTCTGGAAGACGCCTTTGTATTGTCCACCATTGGTTGGATTAAAAGGTGATGGACGTGGATAGTATATTGCATCGTTCATTCCTCTGTTTCTTAACTCATTGCCAAAAGCAGGATCAGGGTAGTCTATAAACCACGGATCGCGGAATTCAACCTGCCCGCCATCAACTGTAGTTCCTTCAAGGCTGTTTTTGATTATGATGCCGGGTTGAGTGGGATTAAAGCGTGAGGTTAAATTATTTGTAAAGGAATATATCTGGAAAGTTTTATGATTCACAACATTGTTATCTTCCTGAGAATTAACTTCCCAGTGTTTGTATTTCTCATTACTTAACAATTTTTGCGATCCCTGTAAAGTCTTAGAAGAGCCAACATCCCAAACGAATGTTTTAGGTACCATATATTTATCAAACTTGTTTTGTGTTAAATTCCATAGTCCAATAGAATCAACAATTGAATTGTTTAATAATTTTTGCTCCACGTAAACAGTTTGAGTTGGAGGGGTAAATTCTAATCTTAAAGTAATAGAAGGATTTTGGATTGTCCAGGTTCGTTCAGTCACATTTGACGGTACAGAAACCCTTATCCCTAATACAAAGCGATCATTAACTAATGCATTTTTTACCGCAAGATTAAAATCATCATTTGGGTTATTCGAGATAAATTCTAACACATTGTTAACGCCAGTCTTATAACCTATCCCCGTAGTACTCATCAATTGCCATAATTGCTCATTCTGAGCTTGAGTAAGATTTTGAATATCCAGTGGCAAAGAAGAGAATTGTGCCTCCAATTCAATAGAATGACCATTCTTAGTATAAGTTAGATATAATCTAACACTGTTTATTGTAGAATTATCAGGGATAATATTATCCGGAATATTCCATTGTATAATCGCTCTGCCAAAATTTGTTTCATTATTGACAGTGCTTTTTCCAATAATACAAGTCCCATTTAGCAACTGTAAATAACTGACAACAGGACCTGAACCATTCTCAGGACCAGTTTTAATAATTTCACGAATATAATTGGGTCCTTGTGGTCCAAATACATTCTGTGCTAATAGATTTTCTGCTAAGATAAATAGCAGAACAAACAACGCAAGCTTAGTATATAAGAATTTCATCTTTGTTCCCTTTCAATTAAGTAGTTTTTAAGATAATTTTACTTTGCAAACAAAAAGGCGTATCTCACTTATGTGAGAACATTGCATACCGATTTGTTTGTGCTACGGGTAACGGTGTTACAGCACCGTTACTCTTTTAATTTATTGGTGGTTTTTTATCCATTTTTATTACCTCCTTCCTATAAGTACTACAGCTTCTGAATTTATCGATATTTGATTACCGCCAACGGCAACTATTAAATCGCCCTTGACTGATATTTTTGTATATGATCCATTGCTAAGAAGTGGTTCTTGATAATTATTCTTCCACCCAATACCATTGAAATGAACAAAATCCCCAAAGGCACCTACACCAAAAACATCATTTACATCATTTCCTCTGATTGAAGTTGTGGCAAAAGTTGTAATACTAAAAAGATTATTTTTCCAAAGACTATCCGGCAATATCCTTTTTTGATAGATTCCACTTCCTGCTACATAGTACTGGCTATTCGATATAAACCAATTGGTTAATAATGGTTCCATAGAAGGGGATGAATCAGTTGATAATTTTTGAACCTGATTGTTTTTTACTAGGAGTATTTCTTTTTCCCAACTTGACCCATAATTCGAAGCTACAGCCAATACCTCCCACTCCCCTGTTTTTTCATTATAATCTCCCCAAATGTCGTTTATGTTCAAATCCGTTCCGCTTTCTATCCGTGTCCACTGCACGCCGTTGTAGTGGACAATATTTCCGTTGTTGCCAACCACATATAAATCACTACTGCTGCTGCCCCAGATTTTGTTAATTGCGCCTGTTAACAATGAATTCATCCTGCAATCCAGGTTGACTGTAGTTCCGTTAAACCATCCTATACTTCCACCATTGGTAACAATAATATTCGTATCCGAAAAAGCCCAGATTGCTTTTAATGGTGGATATTCTACCGCGCTGCAGGATCCATAATAATAAATTCTCTTCAACTCCCACTGGATCCCATCCCAATGCACAGCGTTATACATTGTGTAACCGTTCTGGCTTGTATCTGCAACGTACATTTCCCCAACTGCCCAGATGTTGTTTTCATTTATTATTACAACATCGTAAAGTGTGCTGCTGCCTATAGTGCCAAAAGTCCACGTCTCAAATGTAAAGTCGTGGCTCGTGGTGTCCAGGGTTGTTACGTTTAGCTCGTTGCTGGATACTTGTTGCTGGATACTGGATACTTGATATTGATAGATTTGGTTTGGTAAAAGCGAGTCAATGTAGAGCAGCGAGTCTTTAGTATTGAGTATTGAGACTTGAGATAATGTATCGCCAGTTGGGTTAAATTGTTTTAGTGTTACGGTAGCTGGGAGTTGGAGGTTGGTGGTTGTTAGTTCTATCCAAGCTTCGGTGCAGCTTACGTCTTCAAGCCTTAGCGTAAGTGTTGGCTTTTCGCCATCTGGCGGTGGCGGGGGTTCGGTTGTGTTGCAGGCTGTTATACTTAATATTATAAAAAGAAAAGAGAGAATTGGCTTGGTCTTCATAGCAGTTACCTGTTTTGTTAAAATCTTATAGCAAAATAAAAAATAATAAGGCAACAGTTGAGATATAAAAGACGGGATGGACAAATAATAGGTTTTTGCTAGAGAGGGAGACATCATTCTTCTCCCCGGAAATTTCTCAGAGAGAGAGAGAGAGAGAGAGAGAGAGAGAGAGAGAGAGAGAGAGAGAGTTAAATATCGTGCCAAAAGTTCTCACACTTGCACCCTGTTTTTTTCTCAATAGTTAGTAGAGAATAACTGTGCGGAAAATTAATTCCTTCTCACAGTCGGCAACGTAAAATTAAAAGCCTTTAATACTAATTACAACAATTGTACTAAGCATAGTGAGAGTGATTTTCAAAAATATTCTTGGAAAAAATTTTTCGAAACTTTTTCCGGCGACGGATATGTTGTCGTGTGGCGTAGATGATGACGCAGATATTTATTCAGGAAACGCTAGTTACTACCTTCAATAAAAAGGCGACCTTCCGATCGCCTTTGAAATTTTTATAGATAAGATTTTATATGTTCAACATATTTAGCAGCACCACCCGGTTGATATCCTGTCTGAGCTACAAGCTTGCCCTGACCGTTAATTAA
>JALONF010000110.1 GCA_025455085.1 Ignavibacteriaceae bacterium | reverse complement strand
TCTGATTGCCACATCTCTAGCAATTTATATTATTCCTTCTCTTTTTGTTATGGTAGAAAAATATTTTGTTCGTGAGAAAAAAACTAAAGAACCTTCTCCAGTTACTGAACATAATCCTGGATCAGAAGAGAAAGGAGGAGACTGATGAAAAAAATATTTATTTCAATTTCGTTCCTAATTTTTATTATCGGTTGTTCAGTTGGTCCTGATTATGTACGACCGGATCTGCAAATGCCCGATAGTACACTTTTGATGCAGGGTTATACAGTTGAAGATAGTCTCGCACTTGCGTTAGCCGATATTACCTGGTGGGAGTTGTTCGGTGATACAGTTCTAACTTACTTAATTAAAACTGCTGTTCAGGAAAATAATGATATAAAAATAGCAGCAGCCAGAGTTGATCAGTATATGGGCTTGTATGGAGTTGAAGAATCTAATTACTATCCGAAGTTTGATGCAGGTGTAGCAGGACAGATTGGTGAATCAAATTCTCGGGGAGTTAAATTCCGTGATAATAGATTCAATGTAAACTTATCAGCATTCTGGGAAATTGATATCTGGGGAAAAATCCGTCGTGCAAATGAAGCTGCCCTTGCGGATAGTTACTTTGATTTGCTTTCTCTTGATGCTCAACTTGAAATAGCAAACAGAACAGTAGACTCACGTGCTAAATCCTTGGAACTTTTTCAACTGAGATGGGAAAAAGGTGACATATCACAACTTGAAATAAGTCAGCTGGAATCCGAGTACTGGTATGCAAAATCACAGATCCCTTTAATTGAAAAAAGTATTGTCCAGTTAGAAAATGCAATAAGTGTTTTGCTTGGAAGAAATCCTGGACCAATCCCACGTGGTCAAATGATTAATGGTTTAATTCTTCCTGAGATTCCCGAAAGTCTTCCATCTACATTACTTGAAAGAAGACCCGATGTACTCGAAGCCGAACAGCAGTTGATTGCTGCGAATGCAAGAATAGGTGTAGTTAAATCACTTTATTATCCGTCATTATCATTGACAGGTTTGATTGGCTTTTCGAACAATGATATTACCAAACTTTTTGAGCCGAGTTCATTTGTATGGAATGCTGGTGGTAGTCTGCTTGCACCTATTTTTCGTGCGGGAGAAATTTCAAGTCAGGTTGAGTCAGCTGAGGCAATTCAGAGACAGGCTTTCTTCAATTATATAAAATCAGTACAGACAGCGTTTAGTGATGCACAGAATGCTTTGGTGGAAAGGAAAAAGACTGAAGAAATTTATTTTTCAGATGGAAAGAGACTGGAAGCAATCACCACATATTATAACTTGTCTAATATGAGGTATGAAGAAGGTGCAACAAGCTACCTTGAAGTCCTTGATGCTGAAAGAAATCTATTTAATTCAGAACTAGGTTATGTCCAATCAAGAGCAACTTTAATGAAAAGCGCTGTAGGAATATTCAGTTCGCTGGCTGGTGGCTGGCTTGATAAAACAGCTTATGAATCTTATCAGCCGATGAACCCTGTTGATGAACAGCCATCTGAAAATGGAAATGAATAATTTAATTTAAACGCCGACTAGAAATTAAATCCCCAATCTTTTTATAGAGCGGGGATTTTCATTTTTTAAGGAGGATAAATCAATGAAGAAAAAAGAATCTATTAAAAGAGCAAAAAAATTTGTAAAACCTTTTAGGATAACGGATGGAAAAGACTTTCGTCTCAAGCATATTGATCCTACAGATACACTCAATCTGAAATCTGAAGACAAACCAAGAGCAAAGGAAACTCTTCAAGACGGAATTGAACTGCTTGCAGAATTACAGGACAAGCTTTATGCCCAGGATCGATGGTCCGTTCTGTTGATTTTTCAAGCAATGGATGCTGCAGGAAAGGATGGTGCTATTAAGCATGTTATGTCAGGAATAAATCCGCAAGGCTGTCAGGTATTTTCATTTAAAGCTCCCACCAGTGAAGATCTTGATCATGATTATATGTGGAGATGCATGAAACGGTTACCTGAAAGAGGACGAATTGGTATTTTCAACAGAAGCTATTACGAGGAAACTCTTGTTGTTAGAGTGCACGAAGAAATTCTCGCAAAACAAAAACTGCCTGAGAAACTTGTCACAAAAAACATCTGGGATGAAAGATTTCAAGACATACGAAATTTTGAAAAATATTTATCCAGGAACGGAACGGTTGTAAGGAAGTTCTTTCTCCACGTTTCTAAAGAAGAACAGAAAAAAAGATTTCTTGAACGTATTGATAACCCTGAAAAGAACTGGAAATTTTCTTCAGCGGATGCAAAAGAACGCGGACACTGGGATGAGTATATGAAAGCGTATGAGGATATGATTCGAAACACTGCAACAAAACATTCACCGTGGTACGTTGTGCCTGCAGACAATAAATGGTTTACGAGATTGGTAGTAGCCGCAGCCGTTATTGATGCTCTCGCATCTCTGGAATTAGAATATCCCGAAGTTGGAGAAGAAAAATTAATAGAACTTGCTGAGGCAAAAAAGTTGCTTCAATAGTCCATGTTAGATTTAATCATTCAATCAACAATATAGAGGGCAAAGTAAATGAAAAAATTTTTCAAACCAGGACCAAACTGGCTACTTATCTTTATCCCCATTTCATTTGCACTTGAGGCTGCTGATGCATCAGCACCATTGATTTTCTTTTCTGCTGCTCTCTCAATTATTCCAATTGCCAAACTAATTGTTCATTCAACTGAGCAGCTTGCTACCTATACTGGTGATGCAATTGGTGGATTACTAAATGCAACATTCGGGAACTTCCCGGAATTAATTATTGCGGTTGTTGCACTAAAAGCAGGACTTTACACAATGGTATTAGCTTCAATTGTTGGGGCAATATTAGCAAATCTTTTATTAGCGTTAGGTCTTTCATTTTTTATTGGTGGGACAAAACATCACATACAGGAATACAATCCAGCGAGTGCACGTGTATACGCTTCGATGATGTTTATGGCTGTGATAAGTTTAGCGGTGCCAAGTTCATTTAATACTCTCTTTGGTTCACAGGATATATTAAGGCAAGAAAGTTTACTGAATATCGGATTAGCAATCGTGCTTTTATTGGGTTATGGACTTTATCTTTTCTTCATGATAAAAACGCATCCCGAGTTCTTTAAAAGCAACAAAGATGAAGAAGATGAACATCATGAAGATCGCTGGTCAAAAGGTCTTTCAATTCTTATGCTTGTAATTGCATCGGTTGGAGCCGCATTTATGAGCGAAGTATTAGTCGGTGCAGCAGAAGGAACAGGTGAAGCACTTGGTATGTCAGCAACTTTTATCGGAATTGTATTTCTTGCAATAGTCGGAGGTGCAGCCGAAAGTTTTTCTGCGATTGCAATGGCACAAAAAAATAAAATGGATTTAAGCGTCGGAATTTTATTAGGCAGCTGCATCCAGATTACATTGTTCGTAGCACCTGTTCTTGTACTTTTGAGTCTTTTTATTGGACCACATCCATTACATCTTTCGTTTCCGAAAACTCAAATGGGAGCTTTATTTTTTGCGGTACTCATAGGATCTTTAATTTCTGGTGACGGAAGATCGAATTGGTTCAAAGGAATTCAGTTGATTGCAATTTATGTCATAATAGCCTTAATGTTTTTCTTCATACCAGATGCTATCTGAGAATGGATGAAATGTCTGACGAAAACATTTGGCAGAAGATAAAGGAAAAGAATCAGAATGCTCTTGATCCAATAGACAGGATTTCTGAAGTTCTGTTTGGACTGATAATGGTTCTCACTTTTACAGGATCTATCAGTGTAGCAACAGATGGCAGAGCAGAAATAGGTGAGCTTCTTTGGGCTGCTCTGGGCTGTAATCTTGCCTGGGGAATTATTGATGCAATATTTTATTTGATGGGAATTATTTTCTCGAGAGGACATGGCTTATCAATATTAAGAAAGTTGAAATCATCGAACGATAAAGAAGATTCCCGCAATCTTTTAAAAGATGAATTACCTGTTTTTATATCAGCTATCTTGAAACCGGAAGAGCTCGACAGTCTGAAAGAAAGATTAGTTGTTCTTGAAAGTCTACCTCGTAAAAAGTTTATCTCATCATCCGAATTAAGAGGTACAATCCTGATTTTTCTGCTTGTCTTTACTTGCACATTCCCAGTTGCTCTGCCTTTCATTTTTTTTACAGATACGCAATTTGCTTTAAGATTTTCAAATGGTATTGCGCTGGCAATACTTTTCTTTGGTGGAGTTTCAGTTGGTAAATATGCCGGCTTTCGTCCATACTTAACAGGAAGCATTTTGGTTGTTCTGGGAGTAATACTAGTAGCACTTACAATAGCTTTAGGCGGATGAAAACACTTTCATTTCTAACAATCATTATTTTCCTTTCATTTCTTTCCTCGCAGAGCTTCTCTCAAGAAGAAGATTCTTCTGTAAGTACTGAATGGACCATTAGCGCCGAAACTGATTTATATTTTACCGATCCCTTTGTATTCTTACCAATCTTAATTGCAGATAAAGGAAATCTTCATCTTGAAGCCCGATATAATTATGAAGATCTTAAAACTGCCTTAGCCTGGATTGGCTATAACTTTTCTGGCGGTGATGATTTTGAATATTTTATTACGCCAATGGTTGGTAGCGCATTCGGCAGAACAAATGGAATTGCTCCAGGATTAGAATTTACATTCGGTTTTATTGGATTTGAACTTTATAGTGAGTCAGAATATCTATTTGACTTTGAATCAAGTGAAAACAATTTTTTTTACAACTGGACTGATTTAACATTTTCACCTTTAGATTGGTTATGGTTTGGTATAAGCGGACAGCTAACCAAAGTATATGAAACAGAACTCGAAACAGATCGAGGTTTAATTCTTGGCGCTGAGTATCAAAACTTTGAGTTTACTGGTTACTATTATAATGCTTTTACTGAGGACGATTTTTTTATGCTTGCATTAACTACAGATTTTTAAAGACATTTTGATTGCTCTTCGATACTGTTAGAGAATTATAATTAACTTTGCTGGGAAGGTAAATAAAAGATGTAAATTCCAAAGTTATGATAAACAAAAAACGAAAGTCCCTTTTCAAAATCATAGCTGCTGCATTTTTCTCACTGGCAGCTCTTGCAGTTTTATTTTTTTCAACTCTGTTTATACTTTTTCTTATTTATAAAAACGATATCAGCACAGCTCTTCTGCTTGGTGTAAACAATAAAATTGAAGGAAAGATTTCGTTCTCTGATTTATCCTTCACACCATTCAAACACTTTCCAAGTGCTTCATTAAAACTTTCTGATTTATTGCTCAAGGAAAAAAAAGACTCTACTCTTAATTCAAATAAGTCTTCGGTTTTTGATATCGACGAAGCGTACATTTCTTTAAATATAGTTGATTTATTCTCATCCAAAATAAACGTCTCGGATGTAACTCTTGAAGGTGGAAGTTTCAATATCGTAGTCTATCCTGACAGCCAGACAAATCTGGCGAAAGCATTAAAGAAAATAACAGATAAAGAAAAAGTTGTTAAGGAAAAAACTGCTGTTCCGGTTAATGACACAACATCAGGTTTAAATCTTCAGATTGATAATCTAGAAATAATTGATCTGCAATTGGGTTTAGAAAATCAATTCAAAAAAAATAAAATTCTGTTAAAGATAAATGAACTTCAATCAGAATTTTCATACAGCGAAAACAAAATTATTTCCTCACTAAATCTTGATGCCAGTATTGACTCGTTGATAAAAAACAACGGGCTATTACTATCAAATCAGCAAATCAATTTTGAATCAAGGATTCAAGTAGATACTGATTCAATTTATGTAAAGCTGGAAGAGGGGAGTTTTTCTATCGGTGAAGCAAAATTTAATTTTAACGGAAGCTTCGATTCAAAAAACCAGGGCTATATCGATTTATCTGTTTTCGTTTCGGATAAAGATTTTAGCATCTTTACTCTTTTTTTAAGAGATGGTGAATTGAAAAACATTAAAGCCGGTGATCTTTACTTTGACGGTTCTGTTAAAGGAAAAACATTAATCGAATTTCCTGCAATGGAGATGTTCATCGGCCTTAAAGATGTTGAGCTGATTAATCCAATCACCAAAAGAAAAATTAAAAATCTGAATCTCAAAGGTTATTTTAACTCAGGTAAGTCAGATGATTGGTCCGATGCAAGATTACGGGTTGATACTCTATTTGCTGATTTCCCTGATGGTTTGCTTAAGCTTTCAGGTTCAATTCAAAATTATAAGTTGCCTGAAGTAGATATAAATATTTTTCTGTCAGCTGATGTGACAGGATTGGAAAAAGTTTTTAAGCTGGGTTCAATTTCTGATTTGAAAGGTAAAATTGAATTAATTGACAGGATAAAAGGAAGTTATTTCCTTGATGCGAAAAAATTCGTGAGCGAAAAAAATAGCGCAAAACTTTCTTTAGAAAATTTTGGAGTGAATATTCCTGGCACAATCGTCTTTGACAAGGTTAATGGCATAATCAGAAGAGAGAATGATGACTTTTACTTTGACAGCCTTAGTGTAATATCTGAAGACACTGACATTTTGATTAAGGGCAACGTTCAAAACCTTGCTTATCTTTTCTTCAATATTGAAAAGGATATCGAAGGTAATCTTGATATTAAGTCATCAGTGTTTGACTTACCAAACTTTTTATCATTTGATCCTTCGATTAAGAGAGATTTTAATCACCGAATCCTTGATGTAGATATTTCGGTAATTGCAAAAACCACTACTTCGAAAGCAACAGAGTTTAAATCTTTTCCCCAAATAGATTTTGACATCAAAAAATTGGATGCAACTATAGAAAACTTTTTGCCGCGTTTAGAAATCAATTCTGGAATTTATAAGATCAGTGAAAGTATTCTCGGATTCAATATGAAGTTTGAAAATTTTACAACTGATTTTATGGGAGGAAAATTTAATTATAGTGCTGAATATAATACATCGAAGTATCAGCCATTTTACATAAAAATGAAAGCTGATTTTCAAAAAGTTTATTTATCAGAACTATTTTATAGCGAAAACGATACTGTGCCAGAATTTCTGAATGGAAAACTTTCTGGTTCATTCTTCACGGAGTTTCAATTTCCAACTGACTCAACTCTCTTGAAATTTATTAAACTTACCGAATCCTTTAGCAACTTTATATACTATCGGCAGATTGAGAACGGATAATATTAATTCGAGCTCATTCAACTTTAAGGATCTTGATTTTGATTTGAATGTGATAAACGGGGATTATGAAATAAATTCGAAAACAGTTAAAATTTTTGGAGATGATGCAAAAGGACAAATAAGAATAACAGCCGCACCTTTTGCAGATGTACCCAAATTTAATATCACTTACAACGATATTAGCTTTCTTGCTGAGAAAATGTTGAGTGCTTTCAATGAAAATCAGGTAATTAGCGGACCGCTTGAAATTTCATTTAATATATCATCCTATGGATCTGAGTGGGATACCATTGTATATAATATGGACGGGACAATTAATCTCTCCGGAAAAAATCTTTTGCTTAACGGGCTCGACGCTGATGAAATGATAGATAAATTTAAACGCAGCCAGAATTTTAACCTTGTCGATCTTGGCGCTGTTGTGCTTGCCGGACCCGTTGGTCTTGCCGTAACGAAAGGGACTGATTTTGCGAGCATCTTTGTGTTTAATTCAGGAAATTCTACAAAAATTAATGAGCTGGTTTCCCATTGGACAATCAGTAAGGGTGTTTTTGAAATTCAGGACGCCGCATTTACAACAAATACTAATCGAATAGCAATAACGGGTTTAATTGGATTTGCAAATCAAAATATTGATTTGACAATTGCACTGCTGGACAAAAATGGCTGCAGTATTTTTAGTCAACAGGTATATGGTAATCTTGATTCGCCCACGATGGGTAAAGTAAAAGTTGTTGGCACTGTTCTGGCTCCTGTTACAAATTTAGTAGATGATGTTACAGGTAGAGATTGTATTGTTTTTTATCAGGGATCTGTTGAGCATCCTAAGTAGTTCTTGCTTATTCAAAAATTAGATTTGCGGAGAGTCAGGGACTCTTTCCAAAAATAAAAAACGTTGATTTTACTCAAAACTCGAAGCTTTTTGGAGTAGATCTCCAAAAGTCTCCATCATTTTTAGACTTTCCATATTTTCGTCACGATTCTAAAAATTTTTTTTCGTAGAAAATTGTATAGTCATAGACAGAAAAATCAATTTAAAAAATCCCACTTGACCACAGGTAAGTAGAACTATATTGGGGAGTGATAGTCTACTTGCACTCTGAATTCACAAAATTGTTAAGAATTGTATTTGTCATCTCATTTAATTCTAAATTTTGGAATATTTGTAATCATCATTCAATATCTTTGATTACATCAAATTATCAATTAACCTATTCATAAAGGCATAAAATATTTTTCTGCTAAAGGCTTGACTCTAAATAATTTTTTAGTATTTTATGTAATAAAAATTTCATTTTTAATAATTGATGTAATAATATTTACAAGTGAATACTAATTACCTCATAAATCTTTTCCTGGAAATTGCAAAAATTAATGCTCTATCCGGCAATGAAAAGCCCCTTGCTGACTTTATAAAATCATTTCTATC
>JALONF010000109.1 GCA_025455085.1 Ignavibacteriaceae bacterium | reverse complement strand
ACACTCACTTAACCGCCAGTTACCAATGTGATTTGCCGCCGCAGTTATTGCAATCATCTCCGCATGGGCAGTCGCATCTTTTAATTTTTCAATCTGGTTATAACCTCTGCCGATTATTTTTCTATCCTTAACGACAACAGCACCAACCGGCACTTCATTTTCATCGAATGCTTTCTCTGCTTCCTGTAGTGCAGCGAACATAAATTGATATGTATCTTCGGAAAAAATCAACTGGTTTAATAAAAAATGAATAATATAAAATTATAAATTGCGTTGCAATTATTAGGGCTGAAGGATAATTGCCACACAATTTTTAATTGAATTTAGTACGCCCGTAGGGATTCGAACCCCAAACCCTCAGATCCGAAGTCTGATGCTCTATCCAGTTGAGCTACGGGCGCAGAATTCTCGTAAAAATAGAGATGAGTTAATGTAATAACAAAAAAGCCGCTTAATTAGCGGCTTTCTATTTTTAAGTCTAATTTTTTTTCTAATTCAAGAAATCTTTCGGATAAGTTTTAAGATTGTGCCCGAATTTTTGTTGTTCTTCCATTCTGCAGGACCATACAAGCTGTCCATTCCATACCGTTATATCAGGACAGCCATCACACATACTCTGTCTTCCATCAGGCATAAAGTCAACAGGTTGGATGATCATAACAGACTGATAGTGAAGTCTTTTAAAAATATTTAAAGGATTTTTATAGAAATTAAAAAAGGTTTTTCTCAGTTTCTTATCGAGAACTCCCATCAGAAGCATGCTTTTTCCTTTGCGAGTCCATTTCGGTCCTGCGTAGGCAAGATATTTGTCGAAGAAAAGGTGATAGAACATTTGAACCATTTCCATTCCCTTACTGCCAACGTAACCAAATATTTTTTTCTTCGTTCCGATTCTTCCTGTTAAAAGCCATTTAAATGAATCTGGTTTTTCTGAACCGTTCAAATATGCACAAGGATCAAACTCAGGATATTCTTTTCTTATCAGCTGAACAACTTCCGGAGCTTTGATATCGGCACGAGTAACCGGATCTTCGTTGTAAACCAATTGACCCATATCAATCTTTTTCGGTCCAAGATAAAAATCGTATTCTTTATTATTTACTGCTCTGTAAAGAATAAAAACCATCACGTGAACGATATCAATGTTCTTGTGTGCCCATTTTACCATCTCGGGAATATATTGCATCGTATCTTCGTACACTGTTGAATTGAATGCACAGGAAATGTTTCCTTCATCTGCTAACATTTTTGCGTAATGAAATCGCAATTCGTTTAAGTCTAATTCATTTTTATCTTTCCAGTGAGGTCTTCCTTGTTTGCTGTCGATGTGGAATGTAAAACCGAACACTCCGGCTTTTTTGAGTTCATGCAATAATTCTTTTGTTAAAGCCAATCCATTCGTGTTGATGATTGGCTTCATCTTTCTTTTTTTAACTTCTTTAACGATTTCGATAATATCGGGATGGGTTAAAGGATCACCACCAGCAATTGAAACTCCATCAGCATTTCTTAGTTTGACAAACACATCAAGATCATCTTTTACCTGGTCAAGAGTTTTATGTCCATCTTTTTCATTCAATCTGTAACAGCCTTCGCAATACAAATTACACTTCGACGTTGGTTCAAGCCAGGAAATTGAATTATCCGTAAGGTTCCAGGGCAGACGATAGTAATCCAGATGATTCAGGGAATTGTTGTGCATTTGATCTCCGTAATTTGCAATTTATTTGTAATTGAAAATTTTTCAGGTGTAAACTTAAACTTATCGCTGATTTTTCACAATACTAATTGTTGGTAATGAGTTGCTTTTCATTATTTTATTTGAGTAATTGTGATACATGACATATCAGTATTTAAAAAGCATAAAAATGTAAATACGCAATAATCCTTTTTAATTACTTATTTGATTAGTAATTTCTAGTTGAAATTATTTTAGGAGATTGAAATGATCAAGCATTTAATTCTTATTTTAATAATTACGTTAACTTTATTAGTAAATGCACAAAGTGATTTCGCTTTTGGAATTAATGGAAATGTAAATTTTCCCAATGGAGAGTTTACGGAATATTTTGGAACAGGCTACGGGGGAGATGTTCACTTTCTATATCTCTTCGGAAATTCATCAATCTTTTCTCTATCAGTCGGCTATAACCGTTTCGACCTGGATGTAGGGGCTTTCAATGCAAAAGCAGACGAATTAGGTCTGAATGTAAATTTTGATGTCGAATCAAGTTTTTCTACGATTCCTATTCTGCTCGGAGTAAAATGGTATTTTCTTAAACAGAAAAATCAAAGTCCTTACATAATGATTGAAGGCGGATTTTATAATTACAACTTTGCATTTAAAGGTACCGCAAATATTATCGATCCAGGTGGTAACAATATTCCCATTGAGATACCAGAAATTGATGAGAAAGGAACAGAAACTATGCTAAGAATTTCGGCTGGGTATATTTACTTTATTCAGAAGCATTGGTTCATAGATGCATCTGTAAATTATATTGTTTTAACTGATGCTTTCGCTGTTGATGTGCCAACTGACCCAGAAGAAGCGCAAGAAATTACAGGCGCTGCTCAAACGTTGAATTATTTTTCAGTATCAGCCGGAATTAATTATAGGTTTTAAATTCGCTTTACTAATCTATTTGAATATCTTTGCTCACAAATAAAATCAATTTTATATAATATCTGGTTAAAATTATGCTGAAGAAAAAAATAATTATAGCGCTGATTATTCTATTAAGTACTGCTACATTCTCTCAAAGCAGATTTAATGCAGGTGCTTCGTTCAATATTGGATTTCCAACCGGATCATTTTCTGATATAGCCAAAACCGGAATAGGCGGTTCAGCAATTGGAGAATTTGCTTTCAGTGAAAAAGTATCAGCTATTCTCTCCGCATCGTATCAAAATTTCCCTGGCAAGTCAGAGGGTTTCGCTATTCAAGGCAAGGTGATTGACTTTTCAGTTAACTCCATCCCAATTTTGGCTGGTGTCAGATATTATTTCTCCCCTGAGTTCTTCGGCGTATTTGAAGCCGGTGTAAATTTTCTCAGAGTTAGTGCCGATATCTATGAAGTTTATAGTGAAGAAAAAGTTTCGACAGATTACGAAGCAAAATATGGTGGTGGAATTGGGGTTGGATATCGTTATAAACTTGCAGAATCATCCGTCCTTGAAACCTCTGGTAATTATTATCTTGTTCAGGATAATTTTAATTCTTTTTCAATTCGTGTTGGTATCTTGATATTGCTGGATAACATTTAAGCTTTAACAATGTGGTCTCTCAACATCTGATATAGCAAAGGTCTTTATATGTTAATTAAAAAAATTTTTCTGCTCATCTTTCTAATCGCATCAATAAGTTATTCACAGCAAAATCGTGAGTTAGCTCTTACAAAAGGAGGGTGGTCTGGTGGTTTAGCAGGTTGGTTAGGCTGGGAAAATTACAACACTACTTTAAATCTTGGAGAGATTTCCGATGCTGCAAAAGTAGATGGATTTAATTTTATCTTTAGTTCTCGCAACGGAAGCATCGTAGAAACTAATGGTGTATTCGGTTTTGATTTTCAATGGCGCGAGAGAAACCGCACAATTACTCCTGATCCGAATCCTAACAATACAAGTGAATCTATAGATGAGAAAGTATGGTTTTTAGGACTGTGGGCAAGATATTACATCCCCTTTGGAGGAAATTTTGCAATGTTTCTGGAGGGCTCTGGCGGTTATGCTTCCTACTCTCAGAAAAATGAAACGATTACTGATTTAGAATATGCTTATTATAATAATCAAGCATCTGCAAATGGATTTGCTTATAATGGTGGAATTGGTTTCTCAAATTTTGTTTCTCAAAACGTAGCTTTTGAAATCACTGGACGATATGAAGGCGGAAGTTTAAATGGAGAAAATGAAAATGATTCTGGAATTAAAAACGATTTAAATGTCAAGCTAAAGAATATTTTTATTCTCTTCGGTTTTCAAGTCTATTTGAGATAATATTTAAAAGAAAAAAGGAGACCACTCTTTGTGATCTCCTTCTTGTTTGCCCTCACCACTAAAAATTTCTACGATACAAAATCTTTACTTAAACATCTTTTCAATTTCTGCTCTGGATTTTTTTATACCCCTTATCGAGACTATAATATATAGGACAAGTCCACCTAATATTATCCCTGCTAATAAATAAACCGCCATTTAACTGCCCTCCATTTTTATCACTTAAAATTCAACCATTATGCCATTAAAAATTTTATTAGTTCAAGGCAATAAAGTTGCGTTTCGAGCTAAAATGAAAATATTGATGTACCTAATTGGAAACTAAAATGAGAAATGTATCAAAAAGTAATTTAACTGATAAAAGTAATTTTTGTCGGATCGCTTTAATTTTTGTTTAGTATTAAAGGTATTCCGTTGTGGAGATAAATCCTGCCAAAATTTTCGGCAATCCAGTACAATGGTTTTTCGGTTGATTTATATTTTTCAACAATGTTTATTCGAACAACATTTGGTCTTTCCTGAATTGTAATAATTGCATCGCAAAATTCTTCAGGGGAAATACAATGAGAATCATCCAGTTCAACTTCCAATATCTTTTGCTTGTTGATAAAAATATTTTTAGTCAGTAGATGGTTTATCATCAAATCTTTATATGTCAGAGTTACTTCGAAATTTCTCATACATAAAATATAAACTAAATTTTAACTATTTCAAGAGCGTCATCTTCTTAGTTTCTGTAAATTTTCCAGCCTGCCCGTCCTTAAGGTCGAGCTCTTGGTTTGCTGTTGACATGACGGATAATCGGTAAAAATAAATGCCGCTTGTTAGTCCTGAAGCGTCAAAAACTACTTCATAACTTCCCGCCGGCTTTTCTTCATTGACTAATGTTGCAACTTCATTTCCGAGAACATCATATACTTTTAGAGTTTGCCAGCCGCTTATTGGCGAGTTCCAACTGATTGATGTTGTTGGATTAAATGGATTTGGATAATTCTGGTAAAGGATAAATTCTTCAGGCGAAACAACATCGTCATTAACAAAAACAGCTTCTAGTACTTCAATGTAGCATGATTTCATTAGAGTATCACTTCCCAATGAATTAGTTGCTGTCAATGTAACGTTGTAGATTCCCGGCATATTGTAAACAATGTTTTGAGGATTTTTATCTGTGGAGAAAGTTGTTTCGGCGCCAGGAAACGACCACAACCAGGATGTAGGCTGATAAGATGATTGATCATAAAAATTTAGACCGGCTCCTGTAAATATTGTGGTTGTGTCTGCTCTAAAATCAGCAACGGGTTTAAATGGCTTATTAGGCTTATATGCTTTTATATTAAATCCGGCACCAGTGATAACAAATGTACCATCTTTCGCAAGCGCAGGACCGCAGTAAGTTAAATTAGTAACGCCAAGTTCCCAAATAACAGTTTGCAAATCCGGGCTGAAGCAAAACATTTTATTAGCATTATTATTGACATAGACTTTTCCTTCACCGTCAACTGCGATGGTCGAAAAAAAAGAACCTTGTACTGCTATATTCGACCTATTCAAAACACTTCCATTTATGTGGTTAAGTAGTTTTACAGTATCATTATCAATTACATAAACATCTCCATTTGCTGCAGAACCAAAATAACCAGACATTTCAGTTGCGGTTGGTGTGTATTCCCATTTAATTCTAAATTCTGAACCTGTGTCTTCAAAAGCATATAATTTTCCGCCATCTCGTTTCAAATAAATTGTACCATCACTTCCAATTGTAATTGGCCATTCCTGATCACCATCACCAGGAAGACTGCCTGTTTCATATTTGAATTGACCTGTTTCAATATCTAGTGCGAATAATGTTTTTGGAGTGTTGATTGCACCTTTATAGTGATAGAAAGTAGTGCTGGTTGCCGCATAGCCGGCATTTGGTCCAACAGGAACCATGTAATCATAAAACCAGATTGTCTGACCGGTATTTTTATCTAATCTTTTTCCGCGAACGATCGGGTCACCATTACAAGCGAATAAAATTCCTGCATTTCCTCCAAACATATATTCGCTTACTGCCCATTTAACAGAACCATCAATTGGTGAAAGGGCGTAAAGAGAATCGTTTGAATAATCGTGAACGTAAACTGCGTCCTCATTAAATCCAACAGCATACATAATTGATGTCGTGTAAACCATCTTTTCCCATATCAAACTACCATCGATAAGACTGCGACATTCTAACCTGGAAGTATAAGGAGAGAAGACAGCTCTTGCAGTAACAAATTTATCACCAAATGAAAAAATAGAATTACCAATCACTGTTTGACTTGAGCTAACTGACCATGCAGGCGTAATTACGCTGTCTGGTCCAATTATTTTGCTCAATCCATTTCTTTGATTACTACCACCAATTGTTGGCCAGTTTTGTGAGTATAGAGTTGAAATAAAAAAAAGACAGGTTATTAATATTTTCATTTGTTTCATGGGTATTCAAAAATTTATTTAATGATGTTTAATTAAAAAATTGAAAAGAATTGCATTTGAAATTACTAAAAAATATATTTGATTTTAATTTCGTTTTATGCTGATGCCTGTCCAATTTTCAAGAGTATTATAAATTGTTTCTAATTCTCGTCCTTCAAAGCTTTGTATTCTTGTTCTATGATTTCCACCCTTCTTAACCATTTTTATTGAATTTGTTTCGCCAGTTAATTCAACAGCAGTTGCAGACCACGCATCTAATTCGCCATAAATGAAAATCATATTATTGGCTTGTGTCTGAATCCAGGTATTAATTTTTTGCATTATACAGCAATCGAAATCGGGATTAATATATTCTGGTAAAAATATTCTGCTGGATGGTTCTTTCACTTCCTTAAGTAAATCCTTGAAATCTGAAATGTCATAACCATAGTAGCCCATTTGAGAATATGCCTGATAAACAAATGGAATATTTGGCTTACTTTCTTGGTCCGAAAAATATCCGAATGACGATCCTTTCTTTAAATGCTCAAACAAAATCTCATTGGAAGCAATTGTATCAGGAATTTGTTCACAATTAGTGAATTGCCACTGCCAGAATGCAAAGCCATATTCAAGCACAACGAATTCGAATATTAATCTATCGTTACCGATCGAATAAGTATATCCGGAACTTCTTGTGTCTTTAGTAAACATCGG
>JALONF010000108.1 GCA_025455085.1 Ignavibacteriaceae bacterium | reverse complement strand
GGCATTAGCCATCGAAAGAATCCCTGGTTGATCATGCTTCAATGAAGGAACTATTTCATCAGCAAACTTTCCACCCCAGAAACTATCTCCGCCTCTTCCCGTTCCTGTTGGATCGCCTCCCTGAATCATAAAGTTATCAATAACCCTATGAAATATTACCCCGTTGTAGTAACCTTTATTTGCTAGTCCAACAAAGTTCTCAACAGTCTTTGGGGTTTCTTTTGCGAATAATTCAATTTCAATTGTTCCCATATTTGTTTTTATAACTGCTACTGTCATCTCTGTACTTTCTTCTTTTGTTTGGTTAGTTTGTTTTGTTTCAACTTTATCTTTTTCCTGTGCATTGCAGGCAAAGGTTGCAAGTGAAATAATCAGACCAATGATTAACTGTTTCATTTTTTCTCCTTTATGGTTGAATGATATTGTTAAATAATAAGATTAAAATAAAAATTCCTAAAACTATTCTGTAAAAAATAAAAACAAATGTCGTGTTCTTCTTCAAATATTTTAAAAGGAAGTCAATTGCAAGATAACCGCTTATTCCTGAAACAACCGTGGCAACAATTATATTAACTGCCATAGTTTGATCAATAAACTTCAGTACTGCCGGCACACTTAGTAAAAATGAAAACCTTGCGGCAGCTTCGCGATTTAATCCGACAAATAGTCCTGCAGTAATTGTTGTCCCTGATCTTGATGAACCAGGAATTAGTGATATCGCTTGTGCTATACCTATAATGATTGAATCAAGGATTGTAGTATTTTCAACATTTTTTTTAAACTTAGCAACCTTCTCTGCCAAAGCTAAAATCAGAGCCAGCAAAATCAAGCTTGTTGCAATTACGTACAGATTTTTTGTTAACGCACCTTCAATTGCATCTTTAAATGCAAGACCAATTATAACAACCGGAATTGTTCCGATTATTATCAGCCAGCCGAGTTTTGAATTAATCTTCTGTCCAGAATACTTAACTGGTTTTACGATATTATCGTGAACAAAATCTTTTATAATATTTATCAGATCTTTCCAAAAATAAACAAGCACCGCCAACATAGTTCCCAGTTGAATTACTGCTATGAAGGCCGTCCATTGCTCGGGATTTTCTTCTGAGATAAGATTCATGAATTTACCGGCAAGTGTTAAATGTCCTGTGCTGCTTATCGGCAAAAATTCAGTTAAACCCTGAACGATGCCAAGAATTATTGCTTCGAGTATACTCAATTGCCAGCACCAAACATGTATGATATTCCAAGCCTGATACCAAGAGCAAATGTGTCCATATTAACATTTTTGTTATAAACGCTATTCGTAAGTTTCTCTCCATTATTGTCAGGTTCCCCATTCAGATCATACCTTAAATCAGCACCAATGTTTGCATAAAAACCTCCTCCAAGCAGTGTATTACCATCAAGTCTGATTATTAGACCAAATCCAGTCGAGCTGTAATCATCAGTTGTTCCAAAACCAGGTAGTGATTCCTGAACAATCACAAATCTTGGTCCGACACCGGCCCCGAACTTAATATTATAACCATCACCTCCAATAACATAGTAGCTGAGCACAGATATTGGAATCAAGTTATACACCATTTCATATTTTCCTAATGTCGAAACATTTGTATAAGAAAACAACTGATAAGCCCCTTCAATACTTAATAAAAACGAAGGAGATAAATAATAACCACCTTCAACTGAGAAGATAATTGCTGAATTGAAACTGCCTAATTGATCATCTGGATGTGTAAAGTTTATATAATCCTGCATTGATGGCACACTTAAAAAATTAATTCCCATTGTGCCCTTTAATTCAATCTGGGGAAAAGAAAAATCTGAAGCTATGATTAAAAGAAAGAACAGTGTGATTTTTTTCATTTCTCTCCTGAATTTGATTTGAAAATATTTAGCAAGCTATCGTGCTGTTTGTTTAGAACAAAGTACATAATAAACGCAAGAATTATAAATAAAAAGTAAGATATGATGTGTGTAAGAAATGCATAAGCTGCACTGATTGTTTCACTAAAGCCGAATAGCAGGACAAGAGTACTTTTAGCAAGCGCGTGGTATGAACCTGTTGCCCCGGGAGTAGGAATAACGACACCTATTGCACTAATGCTCATTACAATCCAGCCCATCGCAAAAGTAATATTGCTTCCAGATTGTATATGAAGCATAAAGAATCCAAAATAGGATGTAAGTGCGTAGACAAGTAAAATTAATACCGATGTAATAAATGTTAGAATAAAATTCTTTGAGCCCTTCAGAGTCGTAAAACCCTGAATCAACATTTCAAAAATGTAACCAAGCCGATCAGCAAGACTGACAGAAATTTTTCTAATCAAACTTAAGAGATAACCATAAAATTTTTCCTTAAGCTTTATTGAAAGATATATCATCAGCAAAACAACAAATAAAATAATTGCTGAAATATATAATGTCGCTTTAAGCCACGGGAACGCTTCATAGAGACTTGAACTCCAGATAAATGCTGAAATTAAAACTGCAGATCCCATTGAAATAATATCAATTACTCTTTCAACAATAACAGTCCCAAACATTGACGACCGGGAAAGATTTTCATACCTGCCAATCATAATTGCACGTGTAACTTCGCCAAGCTTTGGAGTAACACAATTGACTCCATAACCAATCATCAATGCACCGAACAAATTCCACATTTTAACGTCTGGCTTCACGGAATGTAATATATATTTCCAGCGGAGTGCTCTGATATAATGACCCAGCATTATCGAGGCAGCAAAGATAATTATCCATAATAATGAAGCTTGAGAAACCAATTCCATCACTTCACTGAAATTAACATCGGAGAAAGCGAGGTAGAGGAACAGAACTGCCAGCCCAACCGATATTAAAAAGTTGATGACTCCTCTCAGTGCAGGTATTTTTTTTACGCTATCTGAGATCAAGAACCTGGCTTCCTTCGGGTGCGGTGAATGAGAAATAACTATCAGGTAAGTTTTTATTTAATTGATAATTCGAAAGATCAATTTGAATTATTCCTGTAGCCGGATCATCAACTAATACTTTCGTTATAAGATTTTCAGTATTAATAAAAAGCTTAACAGAGCTATAACTGATAGTAGCATCTTTTGGGATTAACTCAAGAACTTGTTTACCTTCTGATTCAAAGGTGTTCAGAGTGCAATCTTCAGGATAATCATATATTATCTGACGAATTGAGAGAATTTTATTTCCTTCGGTATCATAGTCGGTGATTATTACTTTATCTTGTTTCTTGTTGTAATTCCATGAAGTTTCACCGTCTGAAATAATGACCATATTATCAAACTCGAATCTCAGCTGGTTCTCTTTCTTATAAAAAACTTTCCCATTAAGATTAACTTTATCATTTACAGATTGAGTAATCTGAGCAGAAAGATCAGCAATTGAATTAAACTTATCCTGAATATTTTTTAAAACTTCATTAGCGTTATTCTGGGCAATACTAACGCTAAAAGAAATTAGAATAGTTAACAATAAAAGTCTGGCTAGCATTTTTATACCTTTATTAAAGTGTTCTTAAAACTGTCTCAAGCTGTTCTTCATTTTCAACTAAAACCTGTCTTGCTTTGCTTCCGTCATTCGGTCCAACAATTCCTGCATCTTCAAGCTGATCAACAATTCTTGCAGCACGTGAATATCCTAATTTTAATTTCCTCTGCAAAAGGGAAACGGAGCCCTGCTGATGGCGAACAATTACCTTTGCTGCCTCCTCGAACATCGGATCAAGATCAGCAGAGAATCCGGAAGAGGAACTTTTTTTCTTGTCATATATAGATGGCAAGTAATATGGTTTTGAATAAGACGGCTGAGAGTAAATATAGTTTGTTATGCTTTCAACTTCATCAGTAGAAATAAATGCATTTTGCATTCTTATCGGTTTCGGCGAACCTGTTGGTAGAAACAGCATATCACCTCTGCCAAGTAATTGTTCAGCACCGTTCATATCAAGTATTGTTCGTGAATCAATCTTTGTAGCGACCTGATATGCAATCCTCGAACTGAAGTTCGCCTTTATCAAACCTGTGATAACATTCACTGAAGGTCTTTGAGTTGCAAGCACCAGATGTATTCCTACTGCACGCGCAAGCTGAGCTAACCTGGTTATTGGTTCCTCAACATCCCTGCCTGCAGTAATCATCAAATCAGCAAGCTCGTCAATGATAACACAAAGATATGGCAGATGATGATGTTTGATCGATTCAGTGTCGTGCGGTTTCGATTTAGGATTATCTACCTTCTTATTATAATCAACAATATTTCTAACACCGGCTTTTGCGAGCTTGTCGTATCTCCGTTCCATCTCAATCTCAACTGATTTCAGCATAAGTACAGCGTTCTGCGGAACAGTTATTATTTCTTCATCAATATCAGGTGAGACAGCAAGGTAATGTCTTCTCAATTTATTGTAAAAAGAAAGCTCAATTTTTTTCGGATCAACGAGAAGGAACTTCACATCGGCAGGAATTTTTGAATACAGCAAGCTGCTTATTATCATATTGATGCCAACACTTTTTCCAGAACCTGTTGAGCCGGCAATTAGCAGATGAGGCATTAGTGAAAGATCCGTAATGTAAACATCACCGCTGATTGTTTTACCAAGTGATAATGGCAACTGCATTTTCGAATCGCGCACTTTACCAAGCACTGCACGTGCATTTACAATTGCTGCTTCGGCATTAGGTATCTCAACACCGATGGCGCCTTTGCCAGGAATTGGAGCAATTATTCTGATACCTCTTGCAGCAAGTGCCAAAGCAATATCATTCTCAAGTCCAACAATTTTGCTGATTTTAACGCCGGGTGCCGGCACAATTTCATAAAGTGTAACCACCGGACCCGGTGTAACAGAAATGTTTTGAATTTCAATATCGAAAAGTTTTAACTTATCCTTTAGCAGTTCAGCATTTCTGGTTAACTCTTCTTCAGCTACTTTGATGTCTTCAGCAGCGGCAGGCTGCAGCAGATCAAGTCCGGGAAGTTCAAATTCCAGATTTTCTTCCCATGGATTGGGAAGATTTCTTTCTTCGTCATCATCATCAGCCACAACATTTTTCTTTGCTGGAAGTTCACCCGTTTTTTCAAGATCAACTTTTTTTCTATCGCTAACGGATATTTCATCCTCTTCCATAGTTTCAGTCTCAGTTTTCCTGATGATTTGGATTTGAGTCTCAGCTTCTGCTTCTTCTTCCATTAAATCTTCAGCTGAAATATCATCTTCTTCAACAACAAGAGGTTTTTTCTTTTCTTTGCCGAGTTTCTCAATTTTTTCAAGATTGGATGTGTTTTCTTCGTTCTTATTAATATTTATTTTATCCCCGGTATCTGAAGCAAACATATTTTTAATAAAATTAAATATGTTTTCAATCTTTACATCAAACGCGAAAATTAGGACTACAGCAGAAACAAAAAGAAGAAAGAGGATACTCCCCGCTGTTCCAAGCAGACCGCCCAGCCAGGCGCCAAAATACTCGCCAACATTTCCTCTGAGCTCTTTCGTGCCGGGTAGAAAATCCAGGCCAGCTTTAAGCACTCCGAAAAAAGAGGCAATGGTAAGCCCAATGATTAATAAAAAGTTTGTTGTGTGGATAAGAGTTCTAAAAGTATAACTCTTAAAGAAAGATATACCCCATAGAAACAAAATTGCAGCAAATACAATTGAGAAATAACCAATGATTGAATTAATAAAGAAATAAGAAAAGTGCGCTCCAATCACTCCAAGCCAATTGTGTGTTGTTACGCTGGAGAATATCGAGTTATCAAGGAAGACCTCATCTTTCCGGCTGTAAGAGACAATACAAAGTAAAAGGAAAATCGAAAAGAGAATCAGAAAAATACCGGCAATTCTTTTTTTCTTTTCGGATGAGAAGCTAAAATAATTCTTACTGGAATTATTCTTTTTGCCGTTTACATTTCTTTTTTTAACAGCCATTTTTAAAGTTGTTTACTTTAATACTTTTAAAACATTCTCTGCATAAAAGGGAATAACATCCGTGATGTCGAGTTCTGCACAAGCCTTAAGATCATCTTTGAAACCATTGTTAATAAGAAGCTGACCGTGATCTGTTTTACTTAACATTTTAAAAATATCTTTTCCCGAAGATTTAAATAAAGTTAACGCGCCTGTGGAAGCATCAGTCAAGTCGTTTTCTTTGTTTCCCGATATCAGTTCGCTGATCAGCATTCCTGCGCAGGCAGAATCTTCAAGACTGAAGAAATTATTATTTCCTGAACAAAGTATAATAACATCCTCATTCAGTTTTTTAAGATGTTTAGCGAGCGCCTTCATATTATTAAATGAACAGACAAAAAGATTAGCAGAATACTTTGCTTTAACAATCGCACGGGAGCCATTCGTAGAGTAAAAAACTATTGATTTACCGGAAACAATTTCTTTTGTATACTCAGACGGGGAATTGCCTAAAGCAAAACCTTCGATTTTTTTTGTGTTGCGCTCACCGCCGAGAAGAGTCTGCCCGCCAAATATCCCTCCGGAAACTTTAACAGCAAATTCAACCGTACCGACCGGTACGATTTCCTTAGCGCCATTTGTCAGTGCAGTAATTATAGTGGATGAAGCACGTAAGACATCAATAACAACAGTAGTTTTGCCAGTAAAGAAAAGCTCATCTGCCTGAACGGGTGAAAATAGAACATCGAGTTTCATTTTATCTTTTACTTTTTAACAAATGGAAGTTTAGTAACTACTGCAGGAAATTCTTTTTCTCTTATTTTGAATGCAACATTGCTGCCCGGAGAGTTGAATGGTTTATCAACATATCCAAGTGCAACAGGTTTTTCCAAAACAGGACTTACTGTACCACTTGTGATTACGCCAACCTTTTTTCCTTCTGAAGTTATTTCATAACCGTGTCTTGGAAAAGTTTTTTCATCTGAAATCATTGCAACCAGCTTTCTGCCCGGTCCTTCCTGCTTCATTTTTAAGATTGGATTTTTCCCGATGAAATCGCCTTTATCAGTTTTTGTAATCCAGCCTAATCCAGCTTCTATTGGATTTGTTGTTTGATCGATGTCATTTCCGTATAAGCAGTAGCCCATTTCAAGTCTGAGTGAATCACGTGCAGCAAGTCCTACTGGTTGAATATCAAATTCTTTACCTGCTTTAAATACTTCTTCCCAAACTTTTTCAGCAGTAGATACGTCGCCAGTGAAATATAGCTCGTAGCCAAGTTCGCCTGTATATCCTGTTCTGGAAATAATCATATCTATTCCAGCAACTTTTCCTTTTGTAAAGTGATAGTATTCAAGTTCAGGCATATTGGGTACCAATTTCTTTAATACTTCACCTGAATTTGGTCCCTGGACAGC